>JAGHDB010000020.1 GCA_021160155.1 Bacteroidales bacterium
CTGAAGTAGTACCCCGCTTCCAATAAAGGCCACCGATAATAGCTGCTCCGGAGCCACCTACAAAAATAGAGGCCGAAACAGCCATAAAAAGAAATACTTTCTCACTTTGCTGGAAGAGGGTACTGAGAATAAAAATCGTGATTCCTACTCCCAGAATCGACCATCTGAGATATTTGATATGCTGTTTCGGAGCAAATGGTTTTTTACGAAGAGGCAGGATACAATCCTGAATAAAAATACTCCCGAAAGAATGAATATAAATATTGTGGCTTGAAATCGCAGCAGCCAGCATAATCGCTGCAAAAGCTCCTTTGACACCTATCGGCAGTAACTGATTGAGTACCATGGGCACTTTCAATTGACTTTGCAGAGTTTTATTGCCTATATCTGCCACCGAGCCGTTCACGGCAGCTGCAAGGCCTGAAAAATCCACATGGTGCATAATGGTATAAGCCACAACAGGCACAAAAACCAGGAACAGTCCCCATTGCGGAATCAGACGCCAATTGGTCAGCACATCCGCCATTTTGGCCTCATGGGCATTCTTTGCAGCCACGCTGACCGATGAATTTCCCTGCCACGACAGTTTCGTGTAAATAAGTCCGAACATACCGATAAAAAAGAACCATATATTAAAATCCTGCACTTTTGTCGCTTTAAAAGGATTGATCAGGGAAGCATCTGCAGGAGCCTGGTTGACTGCAGAGGCAATATGACTCCAATCCACTTTAAGAATCAACAGGATCACAATCACAACAAATACTATATTGACAAAAACGCCCTGAATAAAATCGGTGAACATTACGGCAATATGGCCACCCGAAAGAATAAAAAAGAGCGGGATAGCCACCATTACTGCAGCCATCAGAATAAAGGTAACAGAATACGGGCCGATGTGCCCAATCTCAGGAATTCCACAGTAATAAATAAAAAAACGTGCCGTTACTGAAGGGAAAATAATCATATTGACCAAACCGGATACAAAAGCCATGAATCCGGCAAATATCCTGAAACTCCGGCTGTAGCGCATCTCGAAAAACTGGGCCATGGTCATTGCCCTGGTTTGCCGGTAACGGTACACTACCCAACCGGTCACACTCATCCCCACCAAAATGATAGTCGTCATCATCTCCCACCATCGGGAGTTAAACCCGGCAGCATAATTCTGTTCAAGGGCACCAACTACCGTAATGGCTCCCAAAGCTGCCGTTCCCTGGAACATGGATATCACATATCTCCCACCGGTACGACCGGTAGCCAGAAAGTCCGAGACACTTTTCAGTAGGCTTTTACTTAAAAACACCATGGCAACCATCAAAACAAAAAGAATCAGGATGATCGCCCAGTCTGCTGTACTCAAATTCATCTTTTAGGATTTTGAAGTTTCAAATATAGGCAAAAAGAATTGTGCTAACTTTGAATAATAAACCTAACGAAAAATGACTTCAGAAAAACGTACTGTATTGCGCATGCTCAGATCGTGTGCAGCACAACATCCGGACTATCCTTACACCTGCCAGAAATCCGGAGCGGCATGGGCCTGCCTGACATATTCCGAAGCGTTACAGGAGAGTCTTTTCTTTGCCTCCGGCCTGCTTGAAAACGGAATAAAAAAAGGGAATAAGATCGCTATCCTGGCTGAAGGTCGTAATCATTGGATAACCAGCGAATTTGGAATACTGTTTGCAGGAGCAACCAATGTACCCCTGGCACTGAAATTAATTCCTGAAGAGATTTCATTCAGAATTATTCACTCTGAATCAGTTGCTGTTGTGGTTTCAAAAATCATGCTTAAAAAGCTTGCTCCGCTCTATGGCAAACTGAATAACCGGATCAAACTTATCAGTCTTGACCGGGATCTGGATGAAGTCATGGATCTGTGCCGGCAAAACGGATTGGAACCAGGTAAAAACCTGCTGTTTTACCGGGATATAGTAGAGAGCGGTAAAACCGCTTGGAAAAAAAACAAACCACGTTTACAACAAATAGAAAAGGGAATTGGTGAAGATGATCTGGTAACCATTTCCTATACATCGGGAACTACGGGTGATCCTAAAGGAATCATGCTGACCCATCTGAATTACTGGTCGAATTGCCATGATGCCATGGAGTATTTTAACGTCACTCCGGGTGACCGGCTTTATATCTGTCTCCCTGTTGATCATTCTTTTGCGCATACTGTCGGATTATATGCAGCACTACTTCGGGGACTCAGTCTTTATTTTGTTGATTTCGGCAGCGGAGGCCTCCAATACGCCAAGAACGTAGCTAAAAACCTGGTTGAATCCAATCCTCATTTCATGCTCAGCGTTCCGGCCCTTACCGGTAATTTCATGTCGAAAATAACAGACGGAGTAGCAGCTAAAGGTAAACTGGTCAAATGGATTTTTAATACCGGAATGAATGCAGGCATCCGTATCCACGGAGATGGATTCAGAAAAGGCTCCCTTCCGGTCAGAATAGCAAACTATCTTCCTTACAAACTGGCTGATTGGTTGGTATTCAAAAAAATTCGTAAAATTTTCGGACGAAATATCCGCTATATTGTGGGAGGGGGAGCACTGCTTGATATTCGTCAGCAAAAATTCTTTTACACGCTGGGTGTTCCTGTTTATCAAGGATACGGCTTAAGTGAAGCAACGCCCATAATATCGGCCAATACCCAGGAGATTCATAAGATGGGGTCCTCAGGCCGGGTGATCCCGAATGTCGAATGCAAGATCCTGAGAAGCGATGGTACCGAAGCTTCAAGGGGAGAACAGGGAGAAATTGTAATCCGTGGTGCCAATGTCATGAAAGGATACTTCAATAATCCCGAGAGTACATCTAAAACCATAATTGACAATTGGTTACACACAGGTGACCTGGGGTATATCGATGAAGACGATTTTCTAATCGTCATTGGACGGGAGAAAGCGTTACTGATCTCTTCAGATGGAGAAAAATACTCTCCTGAAGGAATTGAAGAAGCTATACAGAACTGTGCCAACCTGATTCACCAGGTGATGGTATATAATGATATGAAGCAGTACACATCTGCCATAATCACACTGAATAAAGAGAAAGTACATTCATTTATCACCAAACAGGGGATCAGTAATGCAGCGGCCCTGCTTGAAGCTTTGAAAACAGACCTCAACCGGTTCAGGGAAACACCTGAATTTAAAAATCAGTTCCCTGAAAAATGGATCCCCGTAACCTTTCAGATTGCCACTGAAGATTTTTCAGACGAAAATCAGATGATCAATTCGGCACTTAAAATGGTGAGACATAAAATCCAGGAAGTGTACCATAAACAAATCGAATTCATGTATACTCCGACAGGATCAAAAATCGTTAATGAATTAAATCTTCATGCGATAGAAGAATTCTTTAAATCATCAGAACAGAAGTAATGAGTGAATAGTATAATAATTATGATGAAATTTATAAAAGCACTACCTCTTCTGTTGCTCTTCATGGCGCTGAACCCAGGCTGTTCCTCGCCGGAAGCAACCTCTGACCACCGCCCGGTCGTCACCGTCAGTATTCTACCGCAACAGTTTTTTATCAGGGAATTGGCCGGCGATCTTTTTAAGGTCAATGTCATGATCCCTCCAGGTGTAGAACATGCTCATTTTGACCCCTCTACAGGACAGATTAAACAACTTGAACATTCATCGGCTTATTTCAAAATGGGTTATCTGGGATTTGAGAAAGCCTGGTTACCCCGAATTGAAAAGAATTACCCCGAATTAAAAGTATTCGACCTTTCAAAGGGGATTACTGCCGTGAATGCCGATCCGCATATCTGGCTTTCACCTAAAACAGCCAGAACTTTAGCCTTGAATACGGCATCGGCACTTATACAAACGGAGCCTGCCTGTGCCCGGTTGATCCGTCAGAAACTGGATTCTCTGCTTATTAAAATTGACTCGGTGGATCAGGTTTTTACCAGGGAACTGGCTCTTCTGACCCGGCGAAATTTTATTATTTTCCATCCTGCATTGACCTATCTGGCAAGAGATTATCAGTTGGAGCAAATCCCAATGGAAACCAATGGCAAAAAACCTTCTGCGGCTTATTTAAAATTGTTGGTTGATAAAGCAAAGGAACTGGACATCCACACTATCTTCGTTCAAAAAGAATATGACCAGGAAAACGCCAGGGTATTGGCAAAAGAGATACGGGGGAAAATCGTTGGGATAGATCCCATGAACCCCAACTGGTTTAGGGTCATGAAACAGGTGCTTACCGCTTTAACCTCATCAAATGAATAAACTGCTTGAACTTAAAAATATCAGCTACGGTTATGACCAACAACCGGTTGTTGAAGGAGTAAATCTCACTATCCATGATCAGGATTTTATCGGAATGATCGGCCCGAATGGTGGCGGAAAATCCACCATCATTAAAGTCATTCTGGGATTATTGGAACCATGGAACGGATCGGTAGTAAAAAAAGAAAACCTAAACATCGGTTATCTTCCTCAATATCATAAATTCGATTCAAAATTTCCGATCACGGTTGAAGAGGTGCTGGTTTCAGGCTTAATGAAAACCCGGGGTTCGGCAATCCGGATCACACGTAAAGAGAAAGAGATAGCCAGAGAGGTGCTAAAGCAGGTTGGTTTACCCGGATATATTCATCGTGCCATAGGAGAATTATCAGGAGGACAAATGCAGCGCGTTTTCATTGGCCGTGCGATTATTTCACAACCCCGGTTATTAATTCTGGATGAACCTGATACATACGTAGATAATCGCTTTGAACATGAGTTGTATGAGCTGTTGGATGAAATCAACCGAAGCACAGCGGTATTATTGGTGAGCCATGATGTGGGGCAAATTATATCCGCAGTAAAAACCATCGCCTGTGTAAACCGTCACCTCCATTATCACCCAAGCAATAAAATCTCTAATGAGATACTGGCATCCTATAACTGTCCGATTGAACTGATCTCACACGGCCACGTACCGCACCGTGTGCTTAAAACCCATGATGACTGATGACTGATTTTTTATCCTATCAATTTATTGTCAATGCATTACTGGCCTCACTGTTTGGTGCGGTTACCGCAGGGATTATGGGAACCTACGTGGTTACCCGCAGAATGGTTTTCATTACCGGTGGAGTAACTCATGCCTCATTCGGAGGTTTGGGTCTGGGGTATTTTTTAGGGATCAACCCGATTGTCGGTGCTGCCGGAATTGCTGTAATTGCCGGGTTGAGTGTGGAGTATTTCAATCAGAAACGGAAGATCAGGGAGGATTCATTAATCGCTATGGCCTGGTCGCTGGGTATGGCCCTGGGTATCATCTTTATTTTTATTACGCCCGGTTATGCCCCGAACCTGATGAGTTATCTGTTCGGGAGTATTCTCACCGTATCCACCGGTGATCTTATAGCCATGAGTATGCTGATGATCACTGTCTCCCTCTTTTTTATCCTGTTTTTCAGGGCAATCCAGTATATCACTTTTGATGAAGAATTTGCCCGGACTGCCGGAATCCCGGTTAATTTTTTTAAATACCTTTTGATGGTACTGGTCGCATTGACTGCGGTTATTTATATCCGCGTAGCGGGAATTATCCTGGTTCTTTCGATGCTCACGATTCCACAGAATACAGCTATGCTCCTGGCTAAAAAGTTAAAGAACATTATCTTCTGGTCTGTCTTTTTTAGTTTCGCCGGATCCATTGCCGGGCTCTTACTCTCCTATTACAGGGATATTCCGTCAGGAGCTTCCATCATTTTCAGTCTGATGGTTATTTATTTTTTAATCGCTGTATTTAAACCTATCTTGCGTAAAAGGATCAAATCTTAAAAAATGTGAAAAGCGCTGTAATCTGCCGGTAACTTTTTGTTTTTCGGTTCAGACAACCTATTTTTACGCGTCTTTTTAGTCCCCTTTGAATGGAATTGTGAAGAAATCAAGCTGGTTGACATGGCTAATGGTCTGATAAGAAATTATTTATATAAGGGGATAATCATTCTCGGCACAACCTGTATGGTACTCTCTTCGTGCTCAACGGAGATTGATATCAATGCTCCTAACCAAAATGTACCGATTGTATATTGTATCCTGAATGATGCGGATTCGGTTCAGTATGTCAGGCTCCAGAAGACTTATCTGGTGGATCAGGCAGCGATTTCCACTCCTCCCGAAGCTGACAGCCTCTATTTCCCGGGAGAGATACAAATTTCGCTGGAGCGATGGGAAAATGGCCGGCCGGTACAAACGGTTCAATTCGAACCTACTTATGACGTTCCGAAAGATTCAGGATTTTTCCCGGTTGAAAAACATATGGTGTATAAAGCCCATGTTAAGATTCTGCCGATGAAAACCTATTATTTATACGTGTATATCAAGGATAAAGAAGAGGTATTATTCGCCGAAACCACCACCCTCGGTCACATGACAGTTACGGATCCGCTGGATCTGAAACAGCGTAAAATAGCACTGAACATTGGCGAAAATTACATCTGCAGGTGGCAACCTGTTGAGAATGCCGGCATATACCAAATCGGGATCCGGCTGAATTATCTTGAAACAGTGGATGGAGTTACCGTGGCAAAATCTCTAGATATGCCTCAAAGTTTTACCAATCCGGTAACGAATATAGATTACCTGACCCGTGTCATCAGCGGATCACGCTTTATTCACATTATCAGTGAACAACTCAAGCCGATACCCGGTGTGGTGAGAGAAGTTCAGAATCTGGATTTCTATTTTATTACCGGGGGTAAAGAGATCAAATACTACATCGAATCCACAGCCCCGTCTGAAGGAGCATTGATAGAAAAACCGGTCTATTCAAACTTCAACAATGGACTGGGACTATTCAGTTCTTCAGCCCGGGCTGATATTAAAGGGCTCTACCTGGCTAATACGACCCTTGACAGTATTGCTTACAGCCAGTTAACCAATAACCTGGGATTTCTCGATCACAACGGTGACCGCGACTCTTCCAATATATGCTCAAACCAATAAACCAAGCAAATGATACGCAAAAGAATATTCCGGAGCTTTGTTTTTTTAATGATCGGCTTTTCTCTGGTGGCTTGTGATAAAACACCGCCAAATGGCAACAACAATAACAACTCCAAGGCTCCCGTTACCGGAACACTGGAGGTTGAATTCAGGATTCCCGGATCATTTCTCCCCCCGAACAGGGTTTTACGTGCTGATCTCAGTGTGGCTGTTGATGCCGAACATCTTTACAAAGGGCATTTCTTTTATGTGGCAAATGTGTACAATAATAAATTAATGTATCAAATCACTCTGAAGCCGGGCAACTATTATTACCAGGCAGGCATTGTCTGTATTGCCGGCGGTGATTCCTGTTCGGCAGCAGGATTTCCGGGTGGTCAATTTGGCGTGAAATGGGCTATCGGAACAGCTCAGGTTAACGCAAATGAAATCACCCACGTTGTTCCACAATTCACTCAGTAAGAATGCAATACGCTTTTAAAATAAAACGACTTCTACCCATTGTGGCTTTCGTGATACTTTTGACCTCTCTTTCATCCTGTAAAGAAGAGCACATACTCTATTCGCCTCCCGTAGCCAGTTTTCAGTTCACTCCCGAAAGCGGTGCCACCACTACCGTATTTGACTTTGATGCCAGTCATTCGCAAGACACTTCACGGGAGCCCTCAGCACTGTTTTTTCGCTGGGACTGGAATGGAGATTCTGTTTGGGATACCGGATTCTCCAAGGCAACCGATTACAAACACCGTTTTTTTGCTGCAGGGGATTACACGGTAAAACTTGAGGTTCGAAATGAAGCCGGATTAAGCGATACTACAATGGCTGCCTTTTCTGTAAAGCAGGGGTACAGCAAACCTCATCCCTCCTTTACTATTGATCCGCCTTTGGGTAATATCCGGACCGAATTTCATTTTGACGGAAGTGCTACACGAGACGATGAAGATAGTCTGAATACCTTGAAATTCAGATGGGATTTTGAAAATGACGGTCAATTTGATACGGAATTTTTAAGCGACCCCAAAATAACCCACATTTTTCCTGCCGCCGCCAATTTTCATACAGTGATGGAGGTATTGGATCCATCCGGACTGAGTGATTATATCCGGCATAAAGTTATTGTGACCCTGTACAGCCCTGATCTGGTTGCTACTTTTTCTTGGACACCTGTACATGGCACCACTGCCGATAAATTTCTTTTTGATGCCTCCGCTTCGCATGACCCTGATGATCCGGACAATCCTTTAAAATACCGGTGGGATTTTGATTCTGATGGTACTTTTGAAACCGATTATCTTGACATTCCCTTCGTAGAACATCAATTCAAAGAAGAGGGAGAATACACAGTAACGTTAGAGATCCAGGATCAATATGGTTTAATAAATAATATCAAACAGGATCTGTTGGTGGCACACGCCAATATGCCTCCAACTGCCGGTTTTTTTACCGCTGATGCATACGGAAACTTGACCACGGATTTCTACTTCAATGCCACACCCACTACTGACCCTGAAGACTGGGCCTACCAGATCAGCGTCAGATGGGACTTTGATGGTGACGGCACATGGGACACCGATTTCACTGCTGATCGTGAGGCTTATCATTTTTATGGAGTTGAAGGAGATTACCGTGTCAGAATGGAAGCAAAGGACAGCGGCGGTTTAACCGACACCACCTTTCTGGATGTGCATGTCAGCGGAGGAACCAATCAAACCGGGCTCATTATTAATCAGAGAGACGGACAGTATTACGGTACCGTAAAGATCGGTAACCAATGGTGGATGGCTGAAAACCTGAATGAACCCGGCGGTTTTTGTTATGGCAACCGTTCAAATTACTGTGATTCCTATGGTTCCTTATATAAGTGGCAAACTGCAATGAACGGAAGTACCAAAGAGAAAGCCCGGGGGCTCTGCCCTGAAGGCTGGCATATCCCGACAGTTAAAGAATGGGAAGAATTGATCAATTACTTCGGTAATGTTGAAGCCAGAAAGGAGCTGTCTGTTGAAGGCTCATCTGACTTCAGAATGCTTTTCGCCGGACAGCGAAATCCTAACGGGCACTATGAATTTTTAGACTTTGCAGTAAATTTCTGGAGTTCCACCAAAAGTGCCGGGACCAATGCATGGACCTTCTCTTTTCAGACAGGTAAGGATACTTACTGGAAACTTACATTAGGACAAGCCTACGGCAACAGTGTTCGGTGTATCAAGGATTAATCTATCCCGTGTAATGGAAAGAAACACCTCTCTGCCTGATTTGTAAATCCTAAATATCAGACGGATAAATAAATCGATTACTCGTTATTCGGCTCTTCCTTAAACCTGAGGTTGTTGAAATAAGCCACATAGGCCAGTAAAACCAGAATGATGATCAACACATAAGCAAAAACCGGCATTCGTGCAATATCGCCACCGGCGTATGAGTGCATTCCTCCCAGAAAATAATTGACTCCGAAATAGGTCATCAAAACGGATCCAAATCCAATCAAACTGCCCACATTAAAACTGTACGTATTATTAAAACCTTTGATGTGGTTCATATGCACTATAAAAGCATAGATCAGGATGGTAATAAGACACCAGGTCTCTTTCGGATCCCATCCCCAGTATCGCCCCCACGCCTCATTGGCCCAGATGGCTCCAAGAAAACAACCTATAGTGATCAGGTATAATCCCACGATCAGTACTATTTTATTGAGTCGGGTCAAATGTTGTATATGATTTTCGATCAAGGTGTTGTTCCTTTTAGTTTTTGTAGCATATAACACCATGGCAACCAACCCGATCAAAGCGCCCAGGCCGAGGAAAGAATAACTGGTCATAATCACTGCCACATGTATCGTCAACCAGACCGATTTCAGTACCGGAATCAAAGGAGTAATTTCAGGATTCATCCAACTCATATGAGCCACTAAAAGTGCCAAAGCTGCAAGAACGACTGTCAGGGCTATTGACATGCGGGATCGCTTTGCAAGCAGCAGTCCGGCTAAAATAGTACCCCAAGCAACGAAAATCATAGACTCGTATCCATTGCTCATCGGTGCGTGCCCTGAAAGATACCAACGCAACGCAAGTCCGATAGTATGTACCACAAAAGCTATTCCGATCAATATGGTAAACACATTACCGGTCTTACGCTGCCATTCTTTCAATCGGTACAAAGCTAAAAACTGAATGACCAAAAACAGCAGTCCTATAATTGCATAAAACAATGTGAGCCTCTCGAATATTAATAATTTATCATATAAAATCTCAAAC
>JAGHDB010000396.1 GCA_021160155.1 Bacteroidales bacterium
GGAGACCGGATAACAATCCCGCTACGGCTCCAATGATGGACAGCGAAAGATAGGGGGCATCTTTCCTGAAATCGTCTTTCTTTTTATTTTTAAAAAACAGGAACATAGATCCTGAGAAGATCAGGAAACCGATGAACAGGTACAAAATATATTTGGTAGCGATAAATTTTGATAACCAGGCACCTGCTACGGCAAAGAGCATGGAAAAAATGATGATCGGAATTCCCAGCCTGAAATCGAGCCGTTTATTTTTAATATTTGAGACCGTAGCGCCGGCCAGACTGACCGTATTGTAAAACAATCCCACCGGTTTTGCGGTGGTAATTGGTATTCCCAGTGTCACCAGTACAGGGATCAGGATAATGGCCGCTCCTACGCCCCCCAACGCAAAAGTAAAAGCAGCAATAAAAGATAAAAGTATGTAAACAATCATTGCTCCGGTTGGTTTTTGCTTTGAATGTGCCGATACAATTTTCCGGATTTGAAAGCATCCATAAGAGCGTCATATCCCCCGGATATATTTTTCACATGGGTATATCCTTTACTGAGCAGGTATGAGAAAATAATAACGCTTCGAACACAGTACGAGCAAAATATCTCTATGAAGCAATCTTTGGGTATTTCATGGATACGATCAGGGACTTCATTAGGCATTTTCTAAGACATTCATTATTTTATTGTTCAGTCGGTTCTGGATTGGTAAAGGTTTACTAAAGTGCCTTTCAGATAGCTGTTAACTGATTCGGTGATAACCTGGTGGTCGGTCAGAATGACTTCCAGTCCTGCTCTTTTAAAACTTTCATAGGCACCGCTTCCCATACCTCCGGCTATCAGTACCTGGCAATCAGCGATTTCCTGAGCCATGGAGAAATGCTTGCGATCGGCATCAGTGCCATAACCGTGTCTGCCCATTGGATCGTGGACGGTATGGTCTTCATGAGGTGGCTGGTTCGCCCCCGGTGCAAAGTGCCCCGTGCCTCTTTCTCTGAGTTCGTCGGCAATTATTTCATTTTGTTCAGCCGTAAAAATCTTGTAATACCTTGAACGACCAAAATGCTGACTGATGGTTTCCCCATCGTTTGTTACAATTGCAATTTTCATGTTAGAGGTTTGATTATTAATATTTTACATATATGCTTAATGAGTGTTCAATTTTAATAAAAAATTTCATTATTTATCAGGACTTAGGGCATGAAATGAGCTGTTAACCATTACGCCTTTCAATGAACAACCTTTCATTAGTGTGTTTGTAACTGTTCCAAATTTTAAAATATTCTTATGCCAGTTAACCAGTTGACGGTCATTGATATCGGTATCAACTTCCAACCGGTAGTTAATTTCAATTATTTGAGGTGGATTATCAGATCGTTTTCCTGACACGGTAATATAAGCCTTTTTGTAAGGAAGGCTTAATATTTCAGAATAGCGCTGTACGTTTTTCAATATACAGGCGGCCAAAGAGGTCAGAAGAAGTTCTGCTGCATTGGGGAGAGTCTGATCCCGGTCGGCAGTGGCTTCAAAGCTAATTTCAGAATGATTGGCTTTTGCTATAGCCAGTCCCCCGTTGAGTAAATTTGCCTTGATTTTATATTCAAGCATGCCATTAAAATTTATATTCCGTACTGAATATAATCCTGTTTTGGACTTGTTCTCCGGAATGATCCGGTATCCATCCCTGATAATTCAGAGAAAAATCCAGTCCTTTTATGGGAGAACAGGAGATGCCTCCCCGTATGGCAGTACCGGCTTCAGAATTTAGCAGGACTTGGTGATCCTGGGGGAATACATAGTTCAGCCGGTCAAAACGGGTAAAAAGTTCCAGGATTTTCGACAGGGAATAAGCACCATATACATAGAATCCATAGCTTTTTAAATCACGGATATTATTTAGATTATTCATAAAGTTGAACTCACCTCCCAAGCGACTTCTGCCATTTGGTCTGATGCCGGCAAAGGTTGAAAACATCTGTTCGGTCATGGAGTCAGGCAGGCCTGAACGTCGGTTATGGTAGGTAGAGCCGTAATTGGATTTTTTCATATCATTCAGAACAATTATGGTGTTTATGATGAGTCATTACATCAGATAGAATACTCCCAGCCATATATCATACCAGGATTGAAACGGGACTTTTGCCGTAAGTGTAACCGGAACGGCTGCTTGTATTAAAAGTGTTGGAGCCAGGCGGTATTGAGCACCGATAATGAATTGTGTCATAAAGGTGTTAGAACCTGGAACTATTTCTCCATCGGTTTTATTGTTGGCAGAAGATTTGTACAGGATGGTGGCCTCAGTAATAAAGTTTTTCGAAAAGTTAAAGGCCGTACTCAAAGAAAACAATTGAACATTACCCAGATCACTGTTTTGCGCATTCCGGCTTCGGAAAATATATAATACGGAGGCTCGAACATCCAGTTTGCCAAATTCTTTTTCGGGCATCAGTGCCAGCCCCGCATCATAGGTTCCACTACCCAATGGAAGATCCTCTTTGGCCAGATGTGATGATTTACCTGTCGGATATTTTGTAAATAAGAGCCCGGAAATCAAAAATTTACCGGGTTTATTGTAATGAAACCGGTAAAGCAGGGCGAGTACCGCATCGCCGGGTCCAATCCCGGTTTTAGTATTTCCATTATTCTTCATCTGTTTGAAATAGAGTGGAAAATTTGCGATCAGCGTGATACGCTTGGTTAACCCATATCTCAGTTTTGGGGTATAGGAATAACTCCGAAAATTTAACCCCTTTGGCAGACTGGTCATGGCCGTTTTCTCCGGGTTGATCATTCTGGTGTAATCCGAGAAGGTAAAATAGGAGCGGTAGATCAATTTACCTTTTGGCAATGTTTTTGCAGGGATTCCGTACACTGGGGGTCTGGGATATATTTTTGGTTTTGGGGTATGACTATTTTGTGCGGGAAGTGCTCCACGAAAAAACAGTTGCGAAACAATTAAAATGAGAAATATCTTATTCCACATCCTGATTTTGTTTATTATAACTGTTATTCAGGCTTCTAATGTAATTTATCATTTCATTGATTTTAGAATCTATCAGAGGGGTTATCCCTTTTGTGATACCAAAATCGGTCGTATTGATGTGCACAAAATTGTCAATGCCATGATCTTTCAGAATTACTTCTGCGCAGTTCAACGGGCAACCATCGATCACCACAATAATTCTGATTGAATTTTTACAATCTTCAATCACCTTTTTATTATTGATGGCAATCTTAGGCAGGCAGATCATTTCAGTTTCTCCTGATTCCGTCAGTATTCTTGAAACCCGGTCGGCATAACAACCAGTATTGGAAGCACCTGAACAGGAAACCATTGTAATATTTAATTTGGTATTACTCATTTTTAATAGATAATTAATTAGTTAGTTTGACAAATATTTTATGCCATATAGAAGCCAGAGGCATTTGAAAGATCATACAAAGGATAACCCCCAAAAGGGTCAGTGGTCCGAATGCGGCTACTGCCAACCCCATTGCGATTGACAGGTTTTTTGTTGATGTTCCGTAAATAAGCGGTATTGCATCAAAAAGCGGAAACCCGAACCATTTATGTAAGATGATGTAGGAGAGGGGATAGGCCAGAAGGTAATAAAGAAGCGCGCCTGCAGCAGGCAGCAAAACGATAGAAAAATGGGTGATTAGAAAATCTGCTTTAACGGAAATACCTGCAAATACCAGGTATAAAGCCATCAGGCTTGAGATTAGGCTGAAATAAGGTTTACATCCGGCCATATTTTTTTCACCATTTTTTCTGACGATCAACCATCGGGTCAACATGGCCAGTATAAAAGGGCCCACAACCAGAATCAGAATTTTATAAAAAAGGCCCAGTACATTGACCTGTATTTTGTTACCAACCAATAACTTCATACCCCAGGGGATTAGCATCAGAGAGATAATAAAAGTGGTAAGTGTCAGAGAAACAGCTAAACCCATGTTGGCATTGAGTAGCATAGTCCAATAAGTTACAAATCCACCGGGCGGTGCGATACCTGCCAAAACCAGTCCGGCATACAGGTGAGGCTCTTTTGCAAGAATCAGTGCTATTGGCAGCATCAATAGCGGAGCAAAAATCAGCGACATGATATTACCAATGACTAATTGTTTTGGCCGTTTAAAGCTTTTAATGAAATGCTCTGTTTTCATCATGATCATTGATGCCCAAAGCATAATAAAAGCAGATGGCAGAACAAATCCTTTTAGTTTGTTTTGGATTGCTTCAGAGAACAACGGACCCGTTAAAAAACCCAGGATTACTGAAGCCAGAACAAACCAGATCATATTCTTTTTAACAAAGGAATCTGTTTTGGGTATCATAGGTCTTCCTGGTTAATGAATTCAAGGTCTTTGTTTTTTTCCAGGAGTTTACTGGTATCCTCAATAATTTTTTCGGCTACATACAACATATCCTCCCGGTTAAAAGGCGTAGGTTGCGGATGTTTTTCCAAACCGAAGTCTTCATCGAGGGCATAAGAGAGGTCTACCTTAATTCCGGCCTTTTCGAGTGTCTTTTTTAAGCAGCGATCCTTGCATCCGTCAATCACTATCTGATAATCATCATGCATGATTGTTTGACCCGGTCCTTCCACTTCGGGGTAAAGCGCAAAAGGGCAACGCATGAAGGCATTGGGAACCCTGTTACGGATTTCTATGGATACAGCAC
>JAGHDB010000275.1 GCA_021160155.1 Bacteroidales bacterium
CTCTTTGAAGAGGCTGAAATACTACTCCAACCGGATACACGACATATCGTTGTGATACAACAGGGAAAAGTCATCCGTAATTATGGAAATCCGGATGAAGATGCTCAGTTTAAAAAATTATTTCACGCCATTCGTGCGGTTCACGAGAACAGGTCACCGGTTTGTCCACCCCAATCAGCCATCACACAGGTTACGGCAGTTAACGCCATTCATGCATCAATGGCAACTATCCATACATTTCCGGATCATCTGATCGTAGCAGAGAACAACCGGCGATGGGTGAAAAATCTCGGAGATGAATTAGGAAAATGTTATGATAAATGGGAAATATTTACTAACCTGTGATCTTTCATAAATCATGATAATCAATCCGGCGTGACATCCAGGAAATTAGTAGAACAAACATTGAATTTTGAATCACCGGAACGCATCCCGAGGCATCTCTGGTTGTTACCCTGGGCAGAACAGCGGTATCCCGAATTTGTGAAATCACTCAGCAAACAGTATCCTGATGATATTGTCCAGGTTCCGGCTTTTTATCGTCAACCGTTGCCCGTCAGCGGAGGAAAATATACAAAGGGAACATATATCGATGAATGGGGATGCCGGTTCGACATTTACGAAGAGGGTGTGATGGGTATTGTACACGAGCCCCGTATCCGGGATTGGTCTGACCTGGAGATGCTGGTACCTCCGGCCGAAATGCTTAATCCTGATAAAGAGGCCATTAACCGTTTTTGCCACGCCACTGATAAATTTACTTATGCCAACAGTATTATCCGGCCTTTTGAGCGTTTTCAGTTTTTACGCACCATGGAACAATCATTTTTCGATGTAATTTATCAGGAACCGGGATATTTTGAACTGTTAAAACTATTGCATGAGCATTTTTGCAAAGAGGTGGAAGTCTGGGCACAAACCGATATTGATGCTATTTTTCTGATGGATGACTGGGGAACCCAACAGGCCCTGATGGTGGCACCTGAAATCTTTCGCCGGGATTTTAAACCTATGTACCGGGATTTCTGTGAGATCGCCAAAAGTTACGGGAAATATGTATTCATGCACTCCGACGGGTACATCAGCGAAATCATTGAAGATCTGATTGATGTAGGTGTAGATGCCCTGAACAGCCAGTTATTTTGTATGGATATGAGGGAGCTAAGCACCCGTTACCGGGGCCGTATCACCTTTTGGGGTGAAATCGACCGGCAAAACCTGTTACCCAACGCGGATGCAGATACCATCCGGTCGGCAGTACAGGAAGTTTATGACCATCTGTATGATCACGGCGGAGTCATTGCACAATGTGAATTCGGACCCGGAGCAAAACCTGAAAATATCCAAACCGTTTTTGAAACGTGGCAAAAAATCCATCCTAACCCATTGTAAGCTTTTAAAACATTATGAAACAGCTCATTCTAATCCTGTTAACCTGTAGTATGTTCACAAATTCTCCGGCACAGGAGTTGAAACCGGTTCCGTTGAAGAGATATCTTGAATATGCCCGTAAAGCAGCGGATCAAACCTGGGAGCAGCGGGATTCTATTGTAGCTCGGTGGCGTCGGAATATTGATCCGGAGAATATTTTTGGGTACCGGTCGCCGGGCGGACTGGTTGAAATGGCTGCCATCTATGCAACCCTGTACGATATTGAGGGTCATAAGAAATATGGAGTACGTGCCAAAAAGATTTTATTGACTTACGGAGATTACCGGAGTGCCTTTACGGTTAAAGGTTCACGCCGTCAGGCTGATTATGCAGACGGCATACCGGTTTTGCCGGATTTTTTCTCGGCGATGCGCTACCTTCGGGCCTATGACATCCTGAAAACGAAAAATCTTTTCACCCCGGCAGAAACTCAAAAGATTGATGACCAGATCGCACACAGTCTGCGTTTTATCCTGCGCACCCAGGAATGGGGCCCGATGAACCGGTCGGCCCTCCGGGCTGAAACCCTGTCGTGGGCAGTAAGAGTACTTCCCCACCATGAAGTAACCCCTACCCTGAAAACGCTGGAACAGGTACTGGTGTCCGACAACTGGGGTCAGTGGGAAATCGAAGATGCCACACTTTATCATGCGGTGTGGCTCTATGCCATGCTCGGGTGTGCCGATGCCCGCAATCAGATAACCGAACTGTTCCAAACCCCTGAAATCTATTATTACACCCATTATTTTCTCCATCTGATGTCGCCTTTGGAGATGATCCCTGATTTTGGGGATGCCCATCATCTGCAAAACTGGAACCGTTGGCTGGTCGTTTTTGAAGCCGCTGCCAAGGCGTACCATGACCCGGAGATGAAATGGGCAGCTACGGTTATCTCCAATCACTTTGTGGATTTCAACAAGAAGCCCGGTATCGGATTGGCTTATCAGCTACTGGATTGCTACCGTTTTGGCACTGATGAACTGAAGCCCCATCCTCCTAAGCAACTAAGCGAAGAGGTAATGGAGGATGTGGTGGGTAAAAAAATTGTTTTCAGAGACGGATGGGATCCCCGGTCAACCTATATGCTGGAGAATTACCGCGATGAGGGGGATGGAGGACTCATATACCGGGATTACCTCAGAGCCAATATTCCGATTGAAGAGGAAAAGGTAACACACGGCCATTCGGATGAAAACAGTATTGCATTGTTGATGTATCGGGGAGCCACACTGTTATGCGACGGGGGATACCGTGATTTTCTTCCGAGCGGATATTGGGGTGCCTACCGGCAGGATTATTTTCATAACCGGTTATGTGTCAGGAACGAAAAGATTTGGTTTGGCCAGCAGGCCGGAGCGTACCGGTACAGTCAGTCAGACCATCCCGCCATTGAATCTCAGTCGATCCTCGACTTCATGCATAATGCAGGATCATACCGCAAAGTACATACCCAAAAAATTGATTTTTTATCCTTTGCCGATCACGATTACAGTAGAACCCGGGTAACGGATGAAGTGATGGGATACGAATGGGACCGTACCATCGTGTATATTAAAGACCCGGTCATGTTTGTGGTATTTGACGTGTTCAAATCACGGTCGGAACAGTATTTTACAGCGGCAAATTTCTGGCATACCCGCCAGATCATCCGTCAGGGCCCGCACTGGTATGACACCCATTATGATTCAGTAGGCCGTTTGCCGGTCCCTGACGGGCAGAACCTGCTGATCTGTTTTCCAAAAAACCATTACCGGTTTGAGCAGGTGCATCCAGAGAACCGGAACTATCATCAGGAAATTGCCATTACCGAATTCACCGGTCAATTTTTTGAACCGGGCCAGCATACCGGCCTGGTGACGGTACTGATTCCGCATGATGCTGATACCGCTCCCGACTCATGGGTAAAAGCAATCCGTTATATTGAATCCGACCGGCAGGAAGACGGGATGTCGGTTGAGATCACATTAGGTGACCGGGTGATCCGGACCGGTATAAAATGCGATTTAAAGAAAGACTGGGTACGTGACGACCAGCGACCGAAATACACCTGGGAAGCCGGTCGGATCCGGTACGGGGATATTGAAACCAATGCCGACTTCTTTTTCACCGATCGCACCGGCAACCAACTATCCTATACGATGGTTAACCTGACCCGTGCCACATGGAAGAACCAGGTACTGTATCAGCAGCCCTCTTCATTTTACGGCTTGAACTTTGACGGCCGTCCTGATCAACCGGGGGTGGGAAAAGCCAGGCTTTGCAGGGAAACAAGAAAGCTGAAATAAATATAAAGCAATAACACTGAATTGCTTTTTGTACTTTCTTAGAAAATGCAATATCTTCAACAACAAGTATAATTAATTCAAACAGCATCCGGTCCGGCATCTTCCCGGATACTGTTTAATTTACTGATATTCCTATGAAAACTGTACGCATCTGGCTGTTCATAATCGTGCTGGTTTCCGTTACTTTTTCGACTTCAGGGCAGATCGGGCACACGAGTAACACCTTATCACTACCAGCAGGGATACACCCATCCGGAATTTGTTGGGATGGCTCATATATCTGGGTTGTCAGTTACTCCGACAGAACCATCCATAAGATTGACTCTTCGACCGGGAATGACCTGTTTTCTTTTGAAGCTCCCGACCGGTTTCCCACCGGTCTTGCCTGGGATGGAAACCATTTATGGTGTAGCGGTAACAGAACCAATGAAATCTATCAAATTGACCCGCAGTCAGGTCAGGTGACCCGCTCATTCGATGTCACCAGTACACCAAAAGGAATAACCTGTATCAATGGCTCTTTATGGTACGTTGACAGCAGTAAAAAGCAAATATACCAGATCAATCCTGAAACAGGAGCCTATTCCGACACCATCCCCGCACCGGGCGGAGCATCACGTGGACTGGCATTTGACGGAAAGTATTTATGGTGTAGTGATTCAAACCTGAAAGAAGTTTACAAGATCGACATCAATTATAAAAAAATTATCATGATCCTGCCCGCCCCGGATGCTTCTCCGTATGGCCTTTGCTGGGATGGCGGTGCCTTATGGGTTGCAGGTTATCACACAGGCTCCCTTTCAAGGATGTGTACTACAGGATCTGAACGGACTGTTTACCTGGATTCTCTGCAGGCTCACCTGCAGCATAGAATTATGGTAAGAAATGTGGGATCCACCTTTATGAACCTCCGTACCTGGATCAGCCAGCCTTATACATCAATTCGACAGGAACTCACCTCTGATATCACATACTCACCACATCCTCTAATAATTACAACTGATCAATATGGTCAGAAATTTGCCTACTACAATCAACAGATCAACCCCGGGGACAGTATGGTTTATACCATGGATGTGGATGTAACCACTTATGATTTACGCTATTTTATTTCTCCGGATAGTGTCGGTACCATCAGAGATGTATCAGCCTCCATTCAAAACAGCTATCTGGCTGATGGTCAATACTTCGACATACACAGTCCGATTGTTTTAAATGCTGTGAACCAGGCCATTGGTGATGAAACCAATATGTATTGGAAAGCCAGGAAAATTCATGATTATATCATTCAGAAAATCCATTATGTACTGGACGGCCGGTGGGATCCGGCACCGCAGATTCTCACCCAGGGTCATGGTTCCTGCTCAGAATACTCCTATCTTTTTGTCGCCATGTGCCGGGCGGCGCATATACCTGCCCGTTACGAAGCCGGAGCCTATAACGGAGGAGTACTGCCCTATGTAGATCAGGTTTATCACCGGTGGTCACAAATATACCTACCCCCTTACGGATGGATTCATGTGGACGCTACCTGGGACGACCGTGATTATCCGGCTAACCAGTCGAGATACTTCGGAGGTACTTCAAAAAGGCTTTTTGCCACTACGCTGAGCGGAGGGGGATCCAATAAAATTTCCTGGACCTACAACTCTGCCAACAGTTCGTCCGGTGGTTCCATGGAAAGAGATAAAAAATACACCTGGAGCCGGATCGGCTCGTCAGTATGGCATACCATACCTGTTAAGGAGGATGTCGTATTGTTTCAGAACTATCCCAATCCTTTTAACGATCAAACTACCATATCCTTCAGACTGGTGAAACCTTCCATGGTTAAGATCAGAATCATCAATCTTCAGGGCATTTTGGTGAAAGAACTCTTTTCTGCACCGCTGAACCCGGGAGAACACAGACTTTTATGGGACGGATCGGGCGTTGCTCCCGGAACCTATCTGATCCAGCTGATTACCTCGAGTAATGTTAAAACCAAATCCTGCATTATTTCACGTTAAATAATAATATAAAAC
>JAGHDB010000010.1 GCA_021160155.1 Bacteroidales bacterium
CATTGAATGACCGGTCAGGTAGATACGGTCAGGATCCGGATGGTATTGCTGAATGGCGAATTGCAATACTTCCATCGCATCTAACCGCCCCCAATCTTCCCAGTCAAATCCGTACGGTCTCCTGTTTGTTGGAGCTACAATAGTTCCCCAATCTTTTGACTTATACGCATTTGCCTGATTCACCGCCTCAACCGAAGCTCCATGCAGTGTCAGAAAAAGGGCTTGACCGTTTTTCGGTAATGAGGAAGGAACGATACTGAAATACTGCACGCTTCCATCAATTTCAGATACAAATGTTTTTTTATGTTTTTGCCGGGGCGTTTTCACTTGAATCCTGACTGACATACCGTTTGGATCACCCTGAATAGTATGACCGGCATCCAGCAGAATTAATTTTACTTCCTTCGTATGACCGACTGTCTCTTTGGGGATTTTAAGATTTGGAAGTTTGAATTTCACTTTCCTGCTTGACAAAGAAGAAACCGGTGGCATAGCAATATCAGCGAAATTACCGGCAGAATCCATACACCTGACGATCCAGCCCTTTAAAATCCGGTTCGTAGCATTTATTACCCTGACAGCTCCCAGAGTTACCGTTGTAGTGTCCGTAATCCAATCAGGAATTAAAAGATCACGGTCAGACAGGAAAACCGGATGAGGAGGAGATGTTACAGAGGCTTTGACACGTCCCCGGGCAACATGAAACAATAACACGTTATTCCCTCGATGAAACTTCACGGGATGTTGTATCCATCCATAGCCATATACATCACCGCCCCTTGGGGTACCATTGACAAACACCTCCTGCTGACCGGTAGCTTCTAAAATGGCAATGGACGGTTTACTAAATTTAACCTCTGCATACAAGTACCCACCACGCAAATCACTATTTTTAAACCATCCTTTGTCATCCGCATTTACCCGTTTCCAGTGATAAATTACTCCATCCGGTGCTATAAGGGTATCCGCATCATGAGGTGATCTGAAAGAGTGAGTGGTCAGTCTGAATAACATTTCATCCTGTACCACAGCACTCCTGCCGTATTTTCCTATTAAGGGAATGGTCCAGCCTTTATCAAGAGTGAGAGGCAACTGTTGAGCTTCCGTTTCAGGCACTAAAAATGTGGCAAACATCCCGGCCACTAATACAATTAAAAATCTCATTCTGAAAATATTTGCATTCATTCAATTATTAATTCATCTGCAAAAATCCATGCTTTACCCCCGGCTCCCGGATGCCATGGCGGACATACAGCCAAATTTTTAGCTTTGACTTTAATATACCGGGCTGAACGATATACATCAGCTTCATAAAGTTTTAAAAAAGTACCCTCTGCAGCAGGATCCAAATCATCGTTGACCACATGCCCGACCCGGATCCAATCTTTTTCATCCCCGGAGATCCAGAAATCAACCCATACCGGTGCGAATATCCAGGCACGTTGATCTTGCAGACAGCTCAATTTCAACCTGTTAACTGTTCTGACATAGCCTAAATCGATTTCAGCTTCCAGGTCATCACCTTCAAAACCCTGCCAGAAACCGGTACGGTAATTTCTGGCACCGCGCAAACCGTCAATCAATGCCTGATCTCCTCCTCCCGAATAGTAGTTGGCATACCGGCTGATCGATTTCATCCTGATATCTTTTGAGATCCGGTGAAAATCAGTTGACAACACAGGAGTTTGCTGATTTCCCTTACTGGCAAAAAACCAGACTTTCTTTGAATTACGAATAGTAAAAGGCTGCGTATAGCGCTTTTGAACCGTCATCTTAAGACTGTTCGGCGCAGCAACCTGATAAGAGATCTCTGCCAATGAATCGATACAGCCCAATGAAATCCCTGTATGATCTGAGAATGTACGGTCGCCTCTGGCAACAAAAGGCACAGGCAGGATCAAATGATCAACGATCCGGGTCACAGGTAACTGTTTCTTTTGCGATCCCCAATCAGTATTTGGCTTAGGACCCATATCAAAATTCAACACCCCTCCATCCATAATTTCATGATAACTAATGTAGGTTCTTTCCAAAGGAGCTCCGTTAAGAGTGGCTTGTTGAATGTAACAATTGGTTGAAGAAACATTGGGAGCCAGAATTGTAAAAGTTTTATTATTATTGAGATGCATCTCTGTTTTCCTGAATAATGGCGTTCCGATAATAAATTGACCGGTTCCGGGAGTTACCGGATAGAATCCAAGTGCAGAAAAAAGATACCACGCCGACATCTGTCCGCAATCTTCATTTCCACATAATCCGTCTGGCTGATCGGTGTATAATTCATTCATTATTTGACTGACCAATCGTTGGGTTTTCCAGGGCTCACCTGCAAAATCATATAAGTATGCCATGTGATGACTGGGTTCGTTTCCCTGGGCATACTGTCCGATCATCCCGGTTATATCAGCCTGCCGGGTTCCGGTTGTTTGCGATCCGGTGGTAAAAAGAGTATCCAGTTTATTTACAAACGCTTTGGGTCCTCCCATCAGTTGCATTAATCCGCTAATATCCTGAGGCACATAAAATGAATATTGCCAGGCATTGGCTTCAGTATAGTTGAAATTAACCTCTTTAGGATCAAACGGAGCAAACCATTTTGCACCCATTTTAGCTCTCATAAAACCGGTAGCCGGGTCAAATACATTTTTATAATTCTGAGCCCTTCGAATGAACCGGTTATAATCGCTGTCTGCACCTAATGCTTTGGCCATCTGAGCAATACACCAATCATCGTATGCATATTCAAGAGTCTTTGAGACGGATGCACCCTCTTCATTACCCGGGATATATCCCAATGCCTTGTAATACTTTAATCCCAATTGATCCTGATCCGCACTATTTTTCATGGCTTCAAGAGCCAATTCCGGATCGTAACCTCTTATTCCCTTTAAATAAGCATCCGCAATAACCGCAACACTGTGGTAACCAATCATAGTACCGGTCTCATTTGCCGACAGTTCCCATACCGGAAGCATCCCTCCCTGTTGATATTGTGAAAGAAAAGTGTTGATGAAATCATTCGTTATTTCAGGTTCAAGCAGTGTAAACAGCGGGTGTGCAGCCCGATAAGTATCCCATAATGAGAAAAGGGTATAATTTGTATAACCGGCAGCCTGATGAACCAGAAGATCTCTTCCCCGGTAATTTCCATCCACATCCTGATAAATATTCGGATTGAGATAAAAATGGTACATTGAGGTATAAAAAGTTCTGAGTTGTTTCTCAGAGCCATCCCTGACCTCTAATTTACCCAGTACGCGGTTCCACTGTGCAGCAGCTTTTTTTCTTATACCATTGAAATTCCAGCCGGGAATTTCTTCAGACAGATTTTTTCTGGCGCCCTCAATATTCACTGCGGATATACCAACTTTGACCAGTACTTCATTTGATTGTAACGTCCCGAAAGTAAACCATGCTTTTATTTTATGCCCGTTGGCTTCAGTTCCTGGCACATAAATTCCATCATCAAAAAGTTTGTAATCCCTGAATGGCCTTGAAAATTGAATCACAAAATAGACATACTGATCCTTGGCCCATGATTGAGAACGACGCACCCCAACAACTTCGGCCGCACCATCCACATCCATACTGCTGCTGATCACCTGATCCCGATGTGCCAGATCCAGCACAATATTGGCAGGGCTTTGTCTTTTAAATGTATAACGGTGGAACCCAACTCGTTGCGTAGCTGTCAGTTCACACCTGATCTCTCCTTCATCTAAGATCACACTGTAATATCCTGCTTCAGCTTTCTCATTTTTATGAGAAAACATTGAACCGTAACCCGGTTCGGGAGCTTCCGGAGAACCTTCTTCAACAGTCGGCTCGCCAGCAGTGGGCGAAATCAGGATATCCCCATAATCCAGCGCCCCCGTACCACTCAGGTGAGTATGTGAAAATCCGTATATAAAATGATCCGAATAATGATATCCTGAACAACCTTCCCAGCCGGTCAATCTGGTATCCGGGCTCAATTGTACCATACCAAAAGGCAGACTCACACCCGGATAGGTATGCCCGGGACCATCCGTTCCAATCATGGGATCCACATATTGAACCGGGTTAAATCCTGATTGACATCCGGTTATGATCCCCACAAGGATCATCAGGATGAATTTACTTATTTTCATTTCTGTGCTTTTTCATTCTTTTTAAAACATCCGTCATCAGTGATTGACAAAACCATGCCTTTATCATATGAATCAATCCGGGCATGGAAAAAGGCATCTCCCCCGTCGAGAGAGATGGCGCGAATCTCATCCGGTTTTATGATGCCGGGGAGATTGAGTCTTGAAATGGTTTGACAATACTTACCGTTTTCCGACTTAAATTTTTTTTCTGCATAATAGACCTGCCACAACATCCAGACCTGATAACCGTCAGGATCAGGCCGGTAACGTACTTGCCGTGAACCGTTATCCGTTGAAAATTGCAGGATACCCCATTTTTCAGGCATGTGCATATTGATCTTTCCCTGTGGGGACCAAACCCAATTATCCTCAGGGAGCGGTTTGCCGTTATCCGGATTGGTGAGCTTCAGATACCGTCCGGCTTCTATCCGGGTTTTCCATTCAACTCTTGAAAAATTGATCCGCCAGTGCGTACCGTCCACAGGAGGAACTACAGAAGGCGCACATTCTGTCAGCACACTAAATGGTATAGACATTTCAACTGTCCAGCCCTGATCCCTATCAGACGGATTATTCAGTGTACCGTCCAGATGAACCGCTGTTTTCATGCCATCCACATCCCATGCAGTAACCGGCGGTCCTCCGTCCCGATAAGGTTTAATGAGTAAAAGATCCCAAACAGTATTAAGGGCGTTCATCTCAATCTCATAATAAAGATGTGCATCCCCATCCGGATCAATAAACACTTCAAAATCATTGTCGAAGAAAATAACGGTATCCCTCTGTTTCAATCGGGCCCAGATTTGGGGTTCTTCAAGTTCTGCCGCCACATAAAGTGCATGATCATCCCACAGCATTTTCATCCTGGTACGGTATTTCGGAAGGGGCTTAATATCACCCTCAATATCCTGAAAATCAGTTGACCAGGGCGACAAATGCCACTCTTTCTCCTCAATTATACCATCGACAGTTATTTGATTACCCGCACGGTAACAAATATAATGTGCCGGAGGTCTGTACGTATGCCCGGATACATTATTATCTGTTTCTTCAGCATCTTTATGGTTATCACATCCATAAGGCAATCCACTTAATAAAACAAAGAGGGCCAAAACATTAACACTTCGCAATGCTGCGAACTTTCTGATTTTTAGCAACATATTATCCTGTTCTTTAATTACCAGTTACATTTCACCATCACAATGTACATGGCTCACCAAGCAGGTTTCTGATTAGAGATGAAAAATACAAAATTCTCTGTCATTATTTGCAGACGATCATTAATTTTGCCGCTTATGAAACCATATCTTGTAATACTGGCAGCCGGATTAGGAAGCCGTTATGGCGGCCTGAAACAAATGGACCCGCTTGGCCCACACGGAGAGTCTATTATTGATTATTCGGTTTTTGATGCGGTTCAGGCCGGATTCAGTAAAATTATTTTTGTACTACGCGAGGAGATCGTAGATGATTTTTATTCTTTGTTCGCCAATCATTATCGTGATTATATTGAGGTTGACCATGTGATTCAGCGCCTTGAAGATATCCCTGAGGGAATTTCTCTTAATCCGGATCGAAAGAAGCCATGGGGAACCGGTCATGCCATGTTGGCAGCGGGTTCAAAACTTGATCACCCGTTTGGAGTTATTAACGGAGATGATTTTTACGGCAAAGAAGCATTTCAGGTCATGCACCGGTTTCTGACATCTGTTGTACCGGATGATCCTGCACTACAGGCTATGGTTGGTTATACCCTTTCCAATACGCTTTCTGATTTTGGTTATGTTTCACGTGGGGTTTGTGAAGTCAACAAACAAAGACTTTTAACAAAAGTGGTTGAACGAACAAAAATTGAAAAGAAAGAGGAAGATATTATTTATCTGGATGAAGAAGATCAGCCGCATTTTCTTACCGGAGAGGAGTTGGTATCCATGAATTTTTGGGGATTTACACCTGCCATTTTACCCGAATTTTCCAGACTTTTTCACGCTTTCATGGAACAGGACGGAAATCAGTTAAAATCAGAATTTTACATTCCTTCAGCAATAAACCGGATGATCATTGAAGGCAAAACAGGAGTCAGCGTTCTGAACAGTCCGGCTACTTGGTTCGGAGTTACTTATCAGGAAGATAAACCGTTCGTTCGGGATCAATTAGCTCAACTGCATACGACAGGTTCCTACCCCTCCCCTCTTTGGCCGGCCACATAATGATGTGACCATTTCAATCCCTCATCGAATGCATGGATATTGGCCTCCACCACTTCAGCTCCTTTACGGTTGAAGACTCGCGAGATCCCCATATGAAGCTGATCAGGTGTTAACCCGATATAAGGTGCTGCCGCACCAAGGATTACCATATTGGATGATTTCGGAGAACCCAGTTTTTTTGCTATACTTTCAGCATCCATCCAGATATGATTGGGGCATTTCTTTACAGCCGCCTCTATCCGTTCATAATCCGGATAATCCGAAATATTCTCATAGGGAACAGCATTTGTCACCAACCAGCCATTTGAACGGAGATAAGGAAGATACCGTAATCCCTCCATCGGTTCTACGGAGAGGATCAGGTTGGCTTCACCTTTCGGGATCAGGTCTGAGGCAACCGGATCAGTGGAAATACGCAAATGCGATTGAACAGCTCCTCCCCGCTGGCTCATTCCATGTACTTCAGATTGCTTGATATGCATTCCGGCTTCCATTGAAGCATATCCGATAGCTGCCGCAATGGTAAGGATCCCCTGACCTCCCACACCTGCTAAAATAATATCAGTTTTACTCATAATTAGGATACGGTTACTTTCTTTACACGTTTTCTGCGCGCGGCAGTCTGAATACACTCCCTGCGACTGATCACTACAGATACACCCGGATATTTCAGCTCCCTTGAAATTAATTCAGCATTTTGTTTGTGATTTTTCCGGAGAGGAATAATCACGTGTAAGTGTTCGGGCTCAACTCCAATTCCCAGACAAATCTTCTCAAGATGACCTGTAGCGGATGAGTGTTGCCCGCCTGTCATTCCGGTTGTTTCATTATCACTGATAATCACGGTGATGGGTGATCTTTCATTTACCGCATCCAGAAGCCCGGTCATTCCTGAATGTGTAAAAGTAGAATCCCCTATTACCGCCACTGCGGGAATCAATCCGGCATCAGCCGCTCCCTTGGCCATTGTAATGGAAGCACCCATATCCACACAGCTGTTAATAGCATTAAAAGGAGGCAGGGCCCCCAGAGTATAACATCCTATATCTGAAAAACTTCTTCCGGTACTGTAAGGTTTAATCGCTGTAAGCAACGCTTTAAACATATCGGCATGACCGCATCCCGGACACAACATGGGAGGACGATTTGCCAGAAATCCGGGTACCGGAGGCCCTTCATGGGATTCAATCTGTAAGGCACGGGCCACCAGGTCAGGATTTAACTCACCATCACGGGGAAGTGTACCGTCTAATCTGCCAAGTATCCGCGGATGTTCAGTATCTGTAATTCCGAGTAGCAATTCTTCAAGCAGAGGATATCCCTCTTCGAGTACCAGGATGCGTTCTGATTTTGCTGCCAGTTGTCGAATTAATTTCACAGGAACAGGATATTGCCCGATTTTCAGCACGGAATAGGGAACTCCGTCAGGGAAAGATTCCCGAAGATAATTATTAGCTAAACCGCAGGCGATAATCCCTAATGATGCTTGCTCTTTCAAATGTAAACTGTTATACGGTGACAACTCTGATGCAGTCACCAACGCAGGCTGTACATCCAATAATTGATGGTATCTTTTCCTTGCCACTGAGGGGAGCAGGACAAATTGTTTCCGGTCGTCAGGAATATGAAGGTCATTTTCCGGCTGTCGTGTTTTAATTGTAACCACTGATCTGGAGTGTGAAAGACGTGTAGTGATCCGTATCATTACAGGAAGACCATATTTTTCTGAAAGATTAAATCCCTCATAAGCCATATCATACGCCTCCTGCTGATTTGAAGGTTCAAGAACCGGTATCAGGGCAAACTTGCCGTAAAACCTTGAATCCTGTTCATTTTGTGAAGAGTGCATAGACGGATCATCCGCCACGGCAAGTATCAGACCTCCCCCGGCTCCGGTTATTGCAGAATTGATAAATGGGTCAGCTGCTACATTTAATCCGACATGCTTCATGCATACCATCGCTCTTTTTCCGCAATATGACATCCCTAAAGCAGCCTCATATGCTGTTTTTTCATTGGCCGACCAGGCAGCATGAATATTTAATTCCCTGACCACCGGATGTCGTTGTA
>JAGHDB010000191.1 GCA_021160155.1 Bacteroidales bacterium
AATTGCTTCATCGTTTCAGCATACCCGAAATGATGTTTCCCGGTCAGCAGACCCTCGCGGTTCACAACCCGGTGAGCCGGAACAAACCCGGGCAGGCAGGTCGACTGGTTTAAAGCCCATCCGACCATGCGTGCGGCACGCGGATCCCCGAGATAACGGGCAATAGCCCCGTAACTGGTTACCCTGCCCCTGGGAATTAAACGGGTAACCTCATATACCCGGTGAAAAAAATCTTTCTTGTCATTCATCATTACCACGTTGAAAATAAAGTGGCTCTACCCATAATTTCTCAGCCGGCATTTTAAAACTCAGGTAGGTGATCTTTTTCCCCTCATTGAGAAAACGGGCCTCATAAAATGTTTTAATAGCCAGCTCCTCCTTAAGATCTGCAGCAGCATACAAATCATCCGTCGCCTGCTCCGCGGGAACCCGGTTCTCTTTTAACAGGTCCAGTAAATAATGATGCAACATCAGGCTATCGGTTTTCAGATGAATCTCACCCCCAGGCTGCAGGCAGTTACGGTAAGTATTTAAAAACCAACTGCTGACCAACCGGTTTTTGGCCTTTTTGGGTTGCGGATCAGGAAAAGTAATCCATAACTCACTAACTTCCCCGGGAGCAAATAACCGTTCGATAAATTCAATCCGTGCACGTAAAAAAGCTGCATTTTTTAATCCTTCATCCAGGGATCTCCTGGCTCCCTTCCACATCCGCGAGCCCTTTATATCCATACCGATAAAATTGGCATGCGGATTCCGCCGGGCCAATTCAACGGTATATTCTCCCTTGCCGCACCCCAGCTCGAGTACCAAAGGATGATCATTCCTGAAAAAAACCCGGTTCCATTTTCCTTTTATCTCATCATCCCCATGAAATAACTGTTTTCCCGCAGGCTGGTACACATTCGGAAAATCGCGCATCTCTGCAAATCGTGCAATTTTACTGGTTCTTGCCAAATCCTATTTGCTCTTTTCAATCTTTAAACCGATGTCGCTGATATGCTTTAAAAGCTCCTCTCTCATACCCTGTTGCACCTCAAACCGGTAAGTGCCGGGAAAGGGAAACTTCACCCGGTATTTAAACGGCATCTCAATCGCAAACTGATGCGCAACCCCCCGCCCGAGCCACCGGCCCTGATTATCCGCGAGCGGACATTCCAGGGTGTCCCGAACCGTAGCCCCGGTGGGTGCGGTTGTCCGGACAAACAACCACAAATTGGCATATGCATAACGCCTGTTGTTTCTTACCTGGATAAAAAGATCATAATAACCGGCAGTATCCGTTACCGGAACGGCAAAACGGATCATCCGGTCTGCCGCCCATCCTTCTGATGGTATCCGGACACTCGACTCGTAAAGAATCCGGTGATGACAACCGGTCAAAATAAAAACAAAAAGGAAAACCCATAAAAAAGAAAAACGATTCATCACTCTTTTCTGCGTTTTCGTACCCGTGGTTTCGGTCGTAACCGGCGCGGGGATTTCCGGTCAAACCGGGTCAGACTCCCCTGCCCGGCCGCATTGGTATAGTTAAGATCTTCGACATCCTTAATAGTCTTTTCCGCTAACTTGTCCGGTATAATACCCTGCTCGTTCAGATGAATAATCTCCCAAACCCGTTCAACCGGAACAGCAACCAGATTGGTGGCCGTGCCCGAATTGAATGAATACCACATCACCCGTTTGAAAATATCGGTTTTTTGATGATATGCCTTGCCCTCATCGGTTTCGAGTACCGTGCCGGCCGACGGAAAATCTTTCCGCGCTTCAAGATAAGAATCCACTTCATAATTCAAACAACATTTCAATTTTCCGCACTGGCCTGCCAGTTTCTGAGGATTCAACGATAACTCCTGATACCTTGCCGCATTGGTGGTCACCGAAACGAAATTGGTAATCCATGAGGCACAACATAACTCCCTCCCACAAGATCCTATGCCGCCGATACGACCGGCTTCCTGACGCGCACCGATCTGGCGCATCTCAATCCGGATATGAAACTCCTCCGCCAAAACCTTGATCAATTCACGAAAATCCACCCGCTCTTCAGCGATATAATAAAAAATCGCCTTGGTTCCGTCGCCCTGATATTCTACATCGCCAATCTTCATATCCAGTTTAAGATCCTGCGCGATCTGCCTTGAACGAATCATGGTATCATACTCCCGCGCAATGGCATTCCGCCATTTCTCCAGATCAACCGCTTTGGCTTTCCGGTAAAGTTTCCTGAATTCATACTCATCAGGTTGAATATGCATCTTAGCCAGTTGATTCCATACCAGCTCACCACTCAACGAAACCATCCCGATATCATGCCCCGGAGAAGCTTCTACAGCTACCAGATCACCCACTTTGATGTGGAGTGAATTGACATTCCGGTAATAAACTTTGCGTGTATTTTTAAACCGTACTTCAACCAGATCGTTTTCCGTAACACAATGCGGGATATCATGTAACCAGTCGTACACATCCAGCTTGGCACATCCCGGGTGGACCTGGCCGGTTATTTCAGCCTGATCAGCAGGATCCTGAGCGTTCGGAGGACATCCACGACATAATAATGCTTCATTCATCTTGTTCATAACATGCAAAGATAATCAATCCCCGGCCGGGATTGACATTTTTAGAAAAGTGCGCAACCTGAAACTCAAATCGGTGAACAGAATTTTAGGATTTGCATTCATCCCGATATGGTAAATCGCTTCTTCTAAATCCCTGATAATCAATTCAAAATTATCCGTATGAATAAAACGGTGAAATCGTGTGGCAAATTCCTGTTCCTCACTGTCCATTGTGGTAATCTGCGGCACCCCGCAA
>JAGHDB010000312.1 GCA_021160155.1 Bacteroidales bacterium
AAACAATGTAAAGTACTGATCTCGGAAGTGGTCAACCATCTTACCCATGCCGAAGCTCTTAAATATACTGCAAAAATGATTGCAGATATCCGGGCTTCTGAAGAGGGTCAGGAGGGAATGGCAGCCTTTCTGGAAAAGAGAAAACCAAAATGGGCCAAAGAATAAAAAAAATACTGATAGCTAACCGGGGTGAAATTGCAGTCAGGATTGCAAAAACCGCAAAAGCTATGGGGATCAGCGTAGTAGCTGTATGCTCTGAGGCCGACCGGTCGGCCTGGTACACCCGGATGGCATCAGAGAAGGTTGTTTTACCTGGTAATGATCTGTCAGAAACCTTCCTGAATGTGGAGAAAATAGTGGAGGCGGCTCTTCAAACCGGTTGCGATGCCCTGCATCCCGGATATGGATTTCTCGCTGAGAATCCTGCATTGGTGAAAGCCTGCGAGGCTGCGGGGATAATCTTTATCGGTCCTCCGGCCGGCGTCATGGAGTTGATGGGCAATAAGATCGTTGCCAGAAATTTTATGAAAGAGATCGGGGTTCCCGTAATTGAGGGGATTCATGGAACCCTCAGCGAAATTACCGCAAAGGCAGGCACTCTTTCATACCCCGTACTGATCAAAGCGGCTGCCGGAGGAGGGGGTAAAGGCATGCGCCGGGTCAACAATCAAAGCGAATTGAAAGAGGCCCTGTTGGCAACGGCACGCGAGGCAAAGTCTTATTTTAACGATGATTCGGTTTATGTAGAAAAATATCTTGAAGCACCCAGACATATCGAAATACAGATCCTGGGTGACAAAAAGGGCAATTTTATACATCTGTTCGAACGCGAATGTTCTATTCAGCGCAGGCATCAGAAAATTATCGAGGAAGCTCCGTCTCCTGCCGTTTCAGATGAATTAAGAGCGAGCATGACCGCACTGGCACTCAGGATCGGGAAAGCCTCCGGATACTACAATGCCGGAACCATTGAATTTATGGTCGATGCCGCCGGATATGCTTTTTTCCTGGAGATGAATACCCGTGTTCAGGTAGAACATGCAGTAACCGAATGGATTACCGGGATTGACATGGTAGAACAACAGATTCTGATTGCAGCGGGTCAGGAACTCTCATTGAAACAGGATGATATCCGTATCAACGGTCATGCAATCGAATGCCGGATCTATGCCGAGGATCCCGAAAAGGATTTTATGCCTTCACCGGGAAAAATGAGCTTATACCGTGAACCCGAAGGAGCAGGGATCAGAGTTGACAGCAGTTACCATTCTCCTGCAGAGATATTCTCTTTTTATGACCCGATGATCAGCAAGCTGGTGGTTCATGCTCAAGACCGGGAGCGTGCCATTGAACGAATGATTCTTGCCCTGCATGATTTTCATATTCACGGAGTTGCTACGAACATTGCTTATTTGGCTCAGGTGGTCGGATCTGAAATGTTCAGGAAAAATCAAATCAATACCGGATTTTGCCAGGATTATGCCACCGAGCTGCTTGACGGTATTACCAAAACAAGAGACCTTGTACCGGATTACCTGCCCCTGATCACATATGTGTTGTTACAATCCGGGTTGAATGACCGCGGAAAAACTGTTTGGCAACAGATTGGCTATTGGCGGATACTGCCGCAAACCGAATGGAGATTCTCAGAGATCAGCAAACCGGTAATTCTTATAAAAGAGCCGAATCACCACATAAGGATCAAATTCGGGGATGAGTCCTGCAGGATTGATCGATTGAATATTAACGAACAAACTATACGCTTCAGACTTGAAAATGAAAAGGAGGTACTGGCTTTCTATTCATTCACCGGTTCACGTGACGCCATTATTGAAATTGAACGCCACCCTTTTAAAGTGTCAGAAGCTTACAGATTACAACCCCGCCATGAACCTTCACCGAAATACCAGGGAGACGGACAAAATCATACGATGATCTTATCACCCATGCACGGCAGGGTGATAAGAATTCATTCTAAACCGAATCAAAAAATATCCGAAGGAGATCCGCTTATTATTATTGAATCCATGAAAATGGAGAATGCCATTACTTCTCCGCGTGAAGGAGTTATAGACTCAATCCTGGTGACAGAAGGAGAACAGGTTGAACTAAACAGGATTTTGATTAAATTCAAAGAATAAACATGTATACCAATGAAGAACATGAACTGATCCGGAGCTCGGTCAGGGATTTTGCCGAAAGGGAGATTAAACCGAGGGCTCGGGAACTGGATGACAAGGCGGAGTTCTCTGATGAGCTGACCCGGATGATGGGTGAAATGGGACTGTTCGGGATGACAATTCCACCTGAATATGGCGGCCAGGGTTTGGATACCCTTTCTTACATAATAGCTGTTGAAGAGGTTGCCCGTGTGGATGCATCTCAGGCTGCTACGCTTGCCGCACATAATTCATTGGGCGTGGGCCCTCTGTTTCACTATGGTACGGAAGAGCAGAAACAAAAATACCTGACGCAACTCTGTACCGGCAAAGCATTATGGAGTTTTGGCCTGACTGAACCGGATGCGGGTTCCGACTCCAGAGGGTCAAAAACCAGAGCTGTCAAAGATGGGGATGATTGGGTGATCAACGGTTCTAAAATTTTTATTACCAATGGATCAGCCCCCATATCTATTGGATGTACGGTGCAAACAGTGACCAAAACTTATGAGAATGGCAACCGGGAGTTTACCAATTTTCTGGTTGAACGAAATACACCCGGATTCAAAGCAACTCCCCTGCATGGCAAGATGATGTGGCGTGCCTCTGATACGGCCGAACTTTTCTTTGAAGATTGCCGTGTGCCTGATTCATCCAGATTAGGCAAAATTGGCCAGGGATCAAAAATTATGTTAAGAACACTGGACAGCGGAAGATTATCTATCGCTGCAATGGGACTCGGACTGGCACAGGGGGCATTTGAGATGGCCCTGCAATATGCAAAAGAGAGAAAACAGTTCGGGAAACCTATTATTAAATTCCAGGTAAATGCATTTAAATTAGCGGATATGGCTACAAAAATAGAGCTGGCGAGAGCGCTTCTGTATAAAACCTGCTGGTTAAAAGATCAGGACCGGCCATTCGCTAAGGAAGCAGCGATGTCAAAACTCTATTGCTCTGAAATTGCCAGGGAAGTAGCCGATGAAGCGGTTCAAATGCATGGAGGATACGGACTGATCAAAGATTATGCAATCGAACGGTTTTACCGCGATCAACGTATTCTTCAAATAGGAGAAGGAACATCTGAAATTCAACGGTTGGTGATCGCACGGTATATTTCACAATGAATATAAATTTTTATCATGAACAAGGTTTATAAAAATGCGAAGGAAGCAATTGCGGATTTAGCGGATGGTATGTCCATTATGCTGGGAGGTTTCGGTCTGTGCGGGATTCCTGAAAATTGTATTGATGCACTGGCCGATTCTGATATCAAGGGTTTGACCTGCATTTCAAATAATGCCGGAATTGATAATGTGGGGTTGGGTAAATTGCTTAGGAAACATCAGATTATTAAAATGATTTCTTCATACGTGGGAGAGAATAAGGAGTTTGAACGGCAATACCTGAGTGGTGAACTGGAGCTGGATCTGATCCCCCAGGGTACACTGGCAGAAAGAATTCGTGCGGGAGGACTCGGAATACCCGCGTTTTTTGTTCCGGCCGGCTATGGAACCGAAGTGCAGGGAGATAAAGAAGTAAGGGAATTCAACGGTAAAAAACATATTCTGGAGCTGGGCCTTCGCGCAGACTTTGCCCTGGTGAAAGCCTGGAAAGGAGATACGAAAGGTAACCTGATATACCGGCATACTGCTAACAATTTTAACAATATGATGGCGGCTGCCGGCATCATTACTGTTGCCGAAGTTGAAGAACTGGTTCCTGCCGGAGAACTGGATCCTAACCAAATCCATACCCCCTCTATCTTCGTTCAGCGAATTTTTCAGGGAACCAACTATCGGAAACAAATTGAATTTGTTACAACAAGCGATTGATTAATAAAATATTATTATGTCTTTGGATAAAAACAGTATAGCAAAACGAATTGCACAGGAATTAAAAGACGGCTATTATGTAAACCTCGGGATCGGAATTCCGACACTCGTGGCTAATTATATCCCGGAAGGAATGGATGTGACACTCCATTCGGAAAACGGACTGCTCGGAATCGGTCCGTTTCCAACTAAAGATCAGGTGGATGCAGATCTGATCAATGCAGGAAAACAAACTGTAACCTATGTGAAAGG
>JAGHDB010000382.1 GCA_021160155.1 Bacteroidales bacterium
ACATTTATACCGGCAACCGGCGGGTGCAAATGTAATGGATTTTGCCTGATGAGCAATTGAAACAGGGCTCGGATTAACCTGATTTTCATCATGGATATTCCGCGGTTTTTTGGTCAGATTTGGAGAGGAAAGGTTAAATTTATGCCATGAAAAAAATATTGATTACCGGCAGCGGCGGACAGATTGGTTCAGAGTTGACCGGGGAGTTGCGTAGCCGTTACGGGGCGGCAAATGTGATCGCCACGGATAAGCGGTCATTAACCGGACCGTTGGTTGAATCCGGTCCTTATGAAATGCTGGATGTACTGGATACCAAGATGTTGGGAGATTTGATCAGGAAATATAAGATTGACACCATTTATCATTTGGCGGCTATTCTTTCGGCAGTGGGTGAAGAGAAACCGCAACTGGCCTGGAACATTGGCATCAACGGATTATACAATGTACTTGAAGCAGCCCGCGAGCATCATTGTGCAGTCTTTTTTCCGAGTTCGATCGGTGCTTTCGGTCTGACTACACCCCGGAATAACACACCCCAGGATACCATACAACGTCCGGTAACAATGTATGGGGTAACCAAGGTGACCGGTGAGTTATTATGTGATTATTACCATATCCGGTTTGGAGTGGACACGCGGGGTGTCCGGTTCCCCGGGATCATTTCAAGTTTAACAAAACCCGGCGGGGGTACTACGGATTATGCGGTAGAGATCTATTATGCTGCTGTGCAGGAGCAACAATATACCTGTCCGCTCCCGGCCGGAACGTTTCTGGATATGATGTACATGCCGGATGCAATACATGCGGCGATTCAACTGATGGAAGCGGATCCATCCAAGTTAAAGCATCGCAACTCATTCAATATCACTGCGATGAGTTTTGATCCGGAGATGATTGCTGCGGAAATCCGCAAACATATCCCGGATTTTAAAATGGATTACCGGCCTGATCCGGTGAAAGTGGCCATAGCCAATTCCTGGCCCGACAGGATGGATGATTCTGCCGCGCGGACTGAGTGGGGATGGGATCCGGAATATGATCTGGAACGGATGACGGAGGAGATGTTGAGTACCCTTCAGGTGCGGGAATGAATTTACTTTGCTTGCATGACTGAGCCGGCCGGCTGCGCCGGCGGGGGAAGCATCCGAAGAGTAAATTTTTTACACTCTCAGGAATATTTTCTTACGGTAGAGGTAAAGCAGAAAGAGCCATTCTGCGGTAATTACTCCGATCCAGAAAATTACATTACCCCAGTCTCCCGCGATCCGGGATAATCCGCCGAGGAAATATTTGCTGATGTGGCCGAAGTCAATAATATAGGCACCAATGTAAATGGTGATCGAATTAAGGCCGATTACCTGAAAGAAAAATGCCCATTTTCTAAAACGCCACACATCAATAATGAGGTAGAAAAGTGCCAGTAATAAGAAACTGATCCCTCCGGCAAACAGGTTAAAAGTGGTAGTCCAGGCTTTTTTAATAATCGGATAATAGGGTTGCAGAATCAGGGCCAGTAAAATCCCGAAAATTCCTGACAGTGTCAGCAGCAGTACCTTTTGATAACCGTTCCATTTTTTATTACGCAACACTTCACCGGCTAAAGCTCCCATCAGGGTGATCCCGGTGGCGGAGACAATACTCAGCAGTCCTTCGGGGTCAAAAGTCCCTCCGTACAGCCGGCCCGGAAGCAGCATCCGGTCGATGTATCCGTTGATACATCCTTCAGGTGTCAGTACACCGGCTCCGATACCCGGAACGGGGACAAACAACTGGATGACGGCATACCCCGCCAGTATCCCCGCCAGCCAGATCAGCCTGAATGAGTAGTGACGGGTGTACAGTACAATAAGTCCGGCAAAAAGATAAGCCAACCCTATTTGTCCGAGTACACTGGCAAACCGGAAAGCAGGATCACTGAATTGGAGCTGAAAAATTCCGTTATACACCCATCCCAAAACTATCAGGATCAGTCCGCGCCGGATAATTTTTTTGGCCAGGGCGGATTTGGGGATCCCTTTTTTCAGTTTTCTGAGAATGGCATACGGAATTGCGACTCCGGAGATAAACATAAACAGGGGAAAGATCAGATCTTCAAAATGAAATCCGTCCCAATGGGAGTGATGTTGTTGAGCAGCCCACCAATCGAGCCATTGCCAGTTGGTGACTTTTGACAGGACGATAGACAAAGCTCCGGCGCCGATGATCCAGAGCATATCGAATCCGCGAAGGGCATCCAATGACAACAAACGGTCTGAAGGTTTTGTACGAATCATGATCTAACAGGTTTAGAGCAGAAAGATAATAAAATATCAGGGTAGTAAACAGAGATATGTTTTACTGAAAAACCGACCGGATTCTGCCTTACATTTAGCATTTTTGTATCACGTTAAAAGAAAAGCCATGTCCATTCGAGTTCGTTTTGCCCCGTCGCCTACCGGTCCGCTTCACATGGGTGGAGTGCGGACTGCCCTCTATAATTACCTGTTTGCCCGCAACCGGGGTGGAGTTTTTATATTGAGAATTGAGGATACCGATCAAAACCGTTTTGTACAGGGAGCTGAGGAGTATATCATGGAGGCGTTGGATTGGTGCGGGATCCGGGTGGATGAAGGGGTTCGTGAAGGGGGCCCGTCCGGTCCCTACCGGCAATCGGAGCGGAAAGAGATTTACCGGCAATATGCACAGCAATTGATTGACAACGGCCGGGCTTATTATGCGTTTGACACCGGCGGGGAAATTGAAAAAAGGAGGCGGGAGGCGGGAGGTATTTTCGCGTATGATCAGAATACGAGAATGGAAATGCGCAATTCTTTATCGTTGTCTGAAGAGGAGGTGAAAAAAATGTTGGTTTCGGGGGTGCCGTACGTGATCCGGTTTAAGATGCCTGCGGATGAAGAGATCATCATGCAGGATATCATCCGGGGGGAGGTGAGAGTAAATTCTAACACTTTGGATGATAAGGTGTTATACAAATCGGATGGCATGCCCACCTACCACCTGGCCCATGTGGTGGATGATCACCTGATGGAGATTTCGCACGTGATCCGCGGCGAGGAGTGGCTGCCGTCACTGCCGTTGCATTATATGTTATACAAGGCTTTCGGATGGAGCGGTTCGATGCCCCGGTTTGCCCATTTGCCGCTGATTCTTAAACCAACCGGGTCTGGTAAATTGAGTAAGCGTGACGGGGATAAGATGGGGTTTCCGGTATTTCCGATTGACTGGAAAAATTCTGAAACGGGTGAAGTTTATCCGGGATACCGTGAAGCGGGATATTTCCCCGAAGCATTTGTGAATATCCTGGCGCTGCTGGGATGGAATGACCAGACCGACCGGGAGATCTATTCGATGGATGAGTTGATCAAAGTCTTTTCACTCGAACGGGTGGGTAAAGCGGGGTCAAGGTTCGATCCGGATAAGGCCCGGTGGTTTAATCATCAGTACCTGATAAAAAAGAGCGATCGGGAGATTTCGAAGGAATGGGTTAAAATATTGGAAGCGAAAAGTCACGGCTCCTTTCGTTTACCGGATTCCGGAACGTTGGAGAAAATCGTGGGACTGGTGAAGGAGCGGGTGGATTTTGTGCCCGGTTTATGGGATCAGGCGTGGTTCTTTTTCGAGGCGCCGCAAGTATATGATGAGAAGACGGTAAGAAAACGGTGGAAAGAGGAGACACCCGGGATCCTGAAGGAGATCATGGAGGAGATCAGGGGGATCAAAGCCGAAAAAGAAGATCCGGAAGTATATGAAAAAGTAATTAAAGATATGACCGGGAAGCACCAATGGAGTTTAGGCGGTGTGATGAACGCCCTGCGGCTGTGCTTGGTAGGCAAACCCATGGGCCCGGGGGTATTTGATATTATGGCGGTGCTGGGTAAAAAAGAGACAATCAGCAGGATTGAAGCGGCAATAAATACTATAAAGACAGAACCTCGTATATGAAGATTATTCGGAGTATATTCTTTCTCGGTTTTTTGATGGGTTGGGTTGGGGGAGTGAAGAGTCAGGATCCGGTGGATCTGGTCTATCCGTTTCTGGACGCAGCCAATTCGCGGTGGATCTATTTTTCTTCGGCCTGCCGGCCTTTCGGGATGGTAAACCTGTCGCCGGATACAGAGATCAATGGCACCTGGGGATCGGGGTATGTATATGATGCACATGAAATTAAAGGATTCAGCCACATCCATGCCTGGCAACTGTCGGGTTTGTCGGTCATGCCCATTACGGGCGGCAAAGCGGTAACCCCCATCCGGAGGGATTATTATTCATCTTTCAGCCATGACAGCGAAACGGCTTATCCGGGTTATCACTCCGTTGTTCTCGACAGGTATGGTATCCGGGTGGAGTTAACTTCAACTGTCCGGGCGGGGTTTCACCGGTATGATTATCCCGACGGGGTGACTCCCAAAATCCTCGTTAACCTGGATGATCCCCTGGGGCCGTCGAAAATGCAGGATGGAAAGATCCGGTTAAAAGATGATTATACATTAACCGGATCGGTTGTAAACGCGCGGACTGTCAGGCGGCCGAAACCGGTAACGGTTTATTTTTATATCCGGTTGGATAAGCCTGTTATTCAGATGGATGGCTGGAAAGGTATCCGGCCGAAGTATAAAATCCGGAGATTAAAGGGTCACAATATGGGTGCGATTCTGACGCTGGATGCCGATCCGGATGAACCGGTCATGATGAAGGTCGGGATTTCGTATGTCAGCATCCGGCAGGCAAAAATTAATCTCGAAACCGAAATACCGGATTGGAATTTCGACCGGGTGGTGAATGAATCAAAGCGGGAGTGGAATAGTCTGTTGAGCCGGATCAGAATATCGGGAGGAACAAAGCAGGATCAAAGGCGGTTTTATACCGATTTGTGGCATGCTTTACAGGGCCGGAGGATCATCAGCGATGTAAACGGCAAATACCCGGATCATACCGGAAAAAGAAAACGAATCTGCCGGTTACCATTGGATGAAGCTGGCAAGCCGCTGTTTAGTCAGTATAATTCAGATAGTTACTGGGGCACACAATGGACACTCAATACGCTGTGGGACCTGGTGTATCCGGAGGTAACCTCGGAGTTTTGCAACTCTTTGCTACAGTATTATCATGACGGGGGATTGATTCCGCGGGGGCCATCGGGCGGGATGTACACGTATGTGATGACCGGTGCTTCATCCACCCCGTTTATTGTGAGTGCGTATCAGAAGGGTATTCGCGATTTTGATATTGAAACGGCTTATGAAGGGCTCAGAAAGAACCACATGCCGGGAGGATTGATGGGGAAAGCCGGGTATGAGCACGGCACCAGTGAAGGGGGAGGTATTGAATATTATATGAATAAGGGATATGTACCCTATCCGCTGGGCAAGAAACTCAGGGCGTTTCATCTGCAGGGAGCGGGACAGACACTGGAGTATGCTTACCAGGACTGGACATTGGCTCAACTGGCAAAAGCACTGGACAAAACGGATGATTACCACTATTTTCTGGAGCGATCGAAAAATTATCGAAACCTGTGGGATCCGCGGGCAAAATTTATGGTTCCGAAAACCCGCAGGGGGCTTTTCCTGGCGAATTATGATCCTTATGCTTATGCGGATGGGTTTGTCGAGTCGAATGCTGCCCAGGCTACCTGGTATGTACCGCATGATATACCCGGACTGGCAGCGCTGATGGGAGGGAATAATTCGCTGGTCAGGCGACTGGATGAAGCTTTTAAGAAAGCTGAGTTACAAGGATTTACAGCAGGCAAAGGGCATGCGCAAGAGAATGATCCGGAGTGGAGGCGGGTGCCGGTTAATTATGGCAATCAGCCTTCGATGCATACCGCTTTTATTTTTGATCTTGCCGGTGCTCCGGAGCTGACCCAGAAATGGTCAAGGGCTGTGGTCGATAATGTGTTCTCCGGTCTCTCGCCTTATGAAGGCTACCGGGGGGATGAGGATCAGGGGCAGATGGGGGCTTTGGCGGTTTTGATGAAGATCGGACTTTTTCAGGTGGATGGAGGATGTACCGAAGACCCGGTGTATCAGATCGGGAGTCCGCTGTTCGACCGGGTTGAAATAGAGCTGAATCCGGATTATTATCCCGGTAAGAAGTTTGTGATTCGCAGCATCCGCAACTCAAGGGAGAATATTTATATTCAGTCGCTGAAACTCAACGGGAAGGAGATCCGCCGGTATGAATTACAGCATAGTGAAATTGTGGGGGGCGGGGAGTTGGTTTTGATAAAAAGTGATAAAACAGGGAAATAAATTCAGATTTCAATCTTCAATTTAAAGTAAATATGAAAAAAATAAAATTATTCCCGGTCTTGTTACTTGTGCCTGTATTATTATGGGCGCAGGGACAGAAAACGGAGTTTTTATCCCGGCTTGAAGCGGTCCCGGGTATGGAAGTGGTAGGGGAAGTGCGGCACAATCCGCAGTTCAAAGAGGCGTATGAGATCCGGTTTACGCAGCCGGTGGATCATCATCATCCCGAGGGGGCTACATTCACCCAGCGGATGTTTATCGGGCATGTGGGATATGATCGCCCGATGGTGCTGAGTACTTCTGGGTATGGTGCAGGCGGATTGGGATTTGCCGAGCCGGCGCAATTACTTAAAGCCAACCTGATCCGTGTAGAGCACCGGTATTTCGGCAAGTCGGCACCGGTTCCGCCCGACTGGAAATATCTTACGGTATGGCAGGCGGCAAGTGATCACCATGAAATTGTACACGCATTCAGAAAGCTTTATCAGGGGCCCTGGATATCTACGGGTCACAGTAAAGACGGACAAACAACCATCATGTTCAAGGCATTTTACCCGGGAGATATTGATGTGGCGATTCCCTATGTGGCGCCGTTGAACACTTCAAAAGTGGATCCCCGGATTTTCACCTTTCTGGAGCATGTGGGTACACAGGAAGAGCGCGACAAGGCGCTGGCTTATCAGATCACCATGTTTGAGCGTAAAAAGGAACTGTTGCCGCTGGCTAAAAAGTGGGCGGATGCAGCGGGTTGGACGTTCACCATGGGGCTTGACCGGGCGTATGATTTGGCTGTACTGGAGTTCCCGTTTGCCATGTGGCAGTATGGCCGTCCCGATCCCATGACGCTGCCCGCGAAAGATGCTTCACCGGAGGAGTTGATGAAAGCCATGAAGGCAACCAATGCGCTGTTTTATTTCAGTGAGCCCGGGATTAAAGTTTTTTTACCTCATTATTACCAGGCGATGACCGAGATGGGATACTACGGTTATGACA
>JAGHDB010000273.1 GCA_021160155.1 Bacteroidales bacterium
CCTCTGCACCGTGCGTATGATCTTGAAGCTGCACTGTGCACTCCTGCACGGATCTACTACAAAAACGAAAGTGTTTCGCCTGCCGGCAGTCATAAGCCCAATACAGCCGTAGCACAGGCATGGTATAATAAACAGTTTGGAACCAAACGTCTTACGACAGAAACCGGGGCCGGGCAGTGGGGTAGTGCCCTTTCGTTTGCCTGTTCGTTGGTTGGACTTGAATGCAAGGTATTTATGGTAAAGGTCAGTTTTGATCAGAAACCATTCAGGAAACTGATGATGCAAACATGGGGTGGCAAATGCATTTCGAGTCCGAGTACCGAGACAGCCGCAGGCAGGAAAATACTCGAGCAATATCCGGATACACCGGGCAGTCTCGGTATTGCCATCAGCGAGGCTATTGAAGCTGCGGTGACTGATACAACCGGCAGTACCAAATACTCTCTTGGCAGCGTATTGAATCATGTGATGTTGCATCAGACGATTATCGGACTCGAAGCTAAAAAGCAGCTTGCTTTGGCAGGAGAAGAGTTGCCTGATGTGGTGATTGGTTGTGCCGGTGGGGGCAGTAATTTTGCAGGGCTCTCTTTTCCGTTTGTAAACGACAAGATACATGGTGCCAAAATTGATATCATTCCGGTTGAACCGGCTTCGTGTCCTACGTTGACAAAAGCACCTTATGTATATGATCATGGAGATACGGCAAAGATGACCCCGTTACTGGCTATGTTTTCACTGGGCCACAGTTTTGTGCCACCTCCGATTCATGCCGGCGGGTTGCGGTATCACGGGATGGCTCCTTTAGTGAGCCGGTCTGTTGAAGAGGGCCTGATGACACCTTTGGCGCTGCATCAGTTAGAGTGTTATGAAGCCGGTCTGCTTTTCGCAAAAACCGAAGGGATCATTCCGGCTCCTGAGACCACGCATGCCATTGCGGCTACCATCAGGGAAGCCAAAAAAGCCAAAGAAGAGGGTAAAGAAAAGGTGATTCTCTTTAACTTCAGCGGACACGGATTGATGGACCTGAACGGATATGATAAGTATTTGGCAGGAGAATTAACCGATTATGAATTGCCGGATGAAGTAATCGCGAAAAACCTTGAGGAGCTTGCCGGATATCCGAAACCGTAAGGTCAGGGGGTGATGGAGTTAGTTATTTAATGCAACGGACAGATAACCCAAAACCACCCCAGATACCCATGTGGGCACCGACACCGGATAGGTTGTAATACAATTCTCTGACATGGGCCCGGTTTACTCCGGTTTCTGATGAGGTCCAGAACCAGGCCTGTTCACCGAGATAGCGGTATTGCCCGGTGAGATCACGGTATCCACCGGGCAGTGCTGTAAAACCGATGCTGTTGGTGGCTTCCGTGTTGGGATCTTTCCAGTGGGCAGTTCCCGATTCTTTTAACTGACCGCCTACGGTCAGCGCACGGTTCTGTGCTTTAAAGTAGAGGATGTTATCCTGTGGATCCATTCCCAGGTGTTCTTCAAGCGCTTCATACTCCTCTTCGGAAGGCAGGCGCCACCCCTTGGGGCAGGCGGTTTTTGCAGCTTCCAAAGAATAGAGCTGGCCGTATTCGGCACACATCTGCGGATCATCATTGTAGCACCATGAGGCTGAATCGGTCTGGTAATTCAGATTTTCAGCCATCCACCAGTGGACACCGATTTTTACCGTTTGGTAGGTAGTACCGTCACGGTTATCCACCACTGTTCCCGTGGCTCCGTCAGGGGCCATAATTTCATCGATAAAATGACAACCTGAAAGAACGGCGGTCAACAGAACCAGGTTGATCAAAGGAATCAAAGCCGGATGAGATTTTGACATGAGTTTCTTTATTATGGTTTAATTGCTTTTAGTAAGCGTACATATTTTTTTACGTAATGGGATTCCTGGAAATCAGTGAATCCGGCTTCACCAAAGATTTGTTTCCAGTCGCGTTCAACGTAATCAAAAGCATATTTACACTCAATGGATTTGAATATGAACCTGTGAAGAGCTGGGATTGAATCCAGGTGAAACTCGGCGAAATCAAGTAACATAAAAGTACCACCGGGTTTCAAATGGTTATAAATATTTTTGATTACTACCGGTCTGACCTCATGCGGAAAACCATGAAACACAAAGCTGATGAACACAATATCAAATTGCCGGCCCAGGTCAAACGGTTGATCAATACGCCGGGCCAGGAAAGAAACCTGTTGTTTGCCGTTAAATTTACTTTTGAATTGCGCGCCCATTTCATCCGACAGGTCTATCCCGGTAATACTGCCTTTTTCAGAGAGGTAGCCTGACATGAGTCTGGCATTCCTGCCGGTGCCGCATCCCAGATCGAGAATGGTATCATCCGGCTGAATGTTCATATCCCGCATGGCTTTTCGGATGAATCCGCGGTAGAATCCCAAAGAAGCGATATTCATAATACGATCGTAATGTTTAATAGTAAAAGGGGAGAGTTCTACACCGGAATCGGGATAAATCTTGTTCATTTTTTACAGTTTAATTTTTGTATAAAAAAGAGAGATGAGAGAACGACGGCGATGAAAGTAAAGAAAAATAGTTGAAATCCGTATTGTTTGATGAGCCATCCTCCCAAAAGCGGGAAAAGAGCGGGAATAATGCTTCCGGCACCTGCAATGCCGGTATACAATGCCCGGTTGGAAGTGCCGGATACTTCAAGCAATACTCCGTTCAGGGTTATTCCAAAAAGAGCAAAGACCACACCACCGGTCAGAAAAACCAGGAAGAATGGGGGCTGGTGCGGAAAAAGGAGCATCATTCCCGGCAAAGTAACTGCAAGAAACGTATTGATATACAGAAGATAGCGATACTTAAACCTGCCTGATAAAATAAAAAGCAGCAAACCGGTTGTCACACTGCCGATCACTTTAAAGAGCAGGTAGGTTCCGGTTTGTGTGCTTTCAGTTTGGAAATGCTCTTTTGCATACAATATGACAAAAGGCAACAGGGCAATACTGACTCCCTGTGTATTGATCCATCCCAGATAGGATAAAAGTCTTTTGTTCTCTTTTAACTCTTTTTTCACAAGGTTGAAAAAATGGACGGGATTACGGATTGACAAACGGGAATGCACCTTCTCTTTAAGGTTCCAGAATCCCAGGGATGCCAGCAGAAGAGAGCCTGAACCGATCAGGAACATATGGGCATAATTCACCGGGTAACTGTGGAGTGTCAGTACTTTTTTAGCCAGCAGGGCAGAGACAAACAGAATGGATCCGGTTATGACCTGTTTGATCGAAAAAAAAGATTTTCTTGAATCCTGCAGAATGGATTTACCCAGAATATCGGTATAGCTGATATTGGCAAAAGCTCCTCCCAGGGAAAAGAGCGTAATGAGTATAAAAATTAACCAGACGACATGGCTGCCTTTCAGGCTGGAAGAGAAAAAAAGCATCAGTCCCAGAGCCAGCAGGGCCAGAATCCGTGCATTGATCCCCATCAGTAAAAAGGGCTTTTTGTAAGAGTAATTACTGATAAACGGAGCAAAGATCAATTGGGTAAAGGTTGCTCCTCCCAGCATAATGGCGGTCATAATTCCGATTTGTACTGATTTGCTACCTGCATCCACCAGCATGGATGGGATGATGGTATCCACATCGATGAAATTCCGTGCAAAGGCCAGGAAGGATGCGTGCCAGATCAGTGAATAAAAATTATGCCGGGAGATTGCAGTGGTAATCTTCATCTGGCACTTTTCGATCGATGAATTATTTCCACTTTTTCAGTTTATGCTGTTCGGGACGGTCCTGGATGACTTTTCGCAGCCATGGTTCAGGGTAACCCACACTCCGGGGTCTGCCGTGTTCATCTTTTACGTACCCGTCATTATATTTGGTTATCAGGTGTTCTCCCAGTTTAATCCATTCTTTAATGACTTTTTCAGCGTGGCTACTGCAGTAAGTCGTTAGAAAATCCTTTGCCAGATCAGGGTTTACTTTATTCAGTTGAAGTGCTGCCTGTTCGATGGCCGGCTGAGCTTCCAGTGCATTGCCTTCAAGCTTTTGTTGAACTTCCTGAATATCTTTGATCATATAGTCGTACTTCAGGTTGGCATAATTGGCCACAAAATTAAAAACCCACCAAGCTGAGTTCCATGAGAAATGTTGCAGGTCTCCTGTCTGGTAAACTTCAGGGAGTTCGGTTACACTGCAGTAGAAAGGCACAAAGCAGGTAGAATAGGCATCATCGACTCCCTGCCAGTTGATTCCTCCGATGGCATCCGGTAGCCATGAGCGGGATTGCGAGATGAAAGAGTAAGCAGTTTGCTGTGTGGATACCGGTCGTTCCCACATATATTCTGTACCGTCCACATTCCATCCTAAGGGGCGCCAGCGATATGGATTGTGAAACGGGCCGGCTTCAATACCCTGAGTCATATCCAGTTCGGTTCCTTCGTAATGGTCGCGTGTCAGTGACATGACATCACGGACGGATAGTTTTTTATCCGGCTTCACCCATAAGGGATAAGGATCGGCTCCTTCCACGGCGCGGCAGTAATCTGTTGACAGGTTCAGGGAGGGTGCGCACCGGTGCAGAATACTCCAAACCCTTGAAGCACAGGAATGCAAACTGCCGGGAGTCGGGGGGCAATAGGCCAGGTTAAAACGAAATGGTTCACCCGAAGAGGGATCATAATATCCTTTCTCAATGGCAAAAGATTTGACATTTTCAGAATACAGGCAATTTTCTTTATCATTGAACGGGATCTCCCCGATTCTTGAAAGATTGGCATGGCAGGAGACATACCCGTCAGGTACGCGTAAGGCCACCCAGATGGCCCCTTTACCACCTGGACCCGGACCGGCGATTTCCATGAACCAGGCTTCATTGGGATCGGCGATGGAAAAAGCTTCCATAGAGCTGCGGTATCCGTACTCTTCAACCAGGTCAACAATAACTTTTATTCCCTCCCTGGCTGTTCTGGCACGTTGCAGCATCAGTTCCATCAACTGGCCGTATCCCAGTAATCCATTAGGATTTATCAACTCCCTCCGGCCACTGGTAGTGGTTTCGCCAATGGCTACCTGATGTTCATTGATGTTACCCACTACCGCATAGGTATGGGGAACCTGTTTGATTTTTACGGTTTCGCCGTTCCTTCTTCTGGCGGCGATATATTCACCGGGATCATGATCTTCTGCCGGGATATATCTCATGTTGGATAAAAATTCAGCATCGCAGGCATAGGTGATCATTACGGATCCGTCTGCGGAGGCCCCTTTGGAAACCAGTATACTGGTACAGGCATCCGGTATTTCCTGTGAAAACAGACCGGTCCACAGAAAACCCAAACTGATTAACGAAAAAATGTAACGCATTTTATTTATTTATTAAGAATAATTGTTTTGGTTTTGGTTCAAAATTACAAATTCATTTCACACTTTATTCAGATATTTCAACAATTAAAGAGGTGTTGAAATTTATCGAATAATCTTGTGCCGGAGTTTGGGATTTTCCCAAGCCGATGCCGGTAAGTCCGTTATTTACACCGAATTCATAAGAGTTTATTGTGGGGGTTCGCAACATAAGATTGATAGTGCCAGCGATGGCATCACTTTCATATAATGAAGAACCGTCTCCACGGATTACTTCAACACGTTCAATTATATTTAAATCACTGCCCTGATCACCACAAAAGATCCCTCACCATAGCCTTTTTTGACAGGTTCGATAGTTTTCACATCTGCCAGATGATGAAAGATTGTTTGCGTAAAATTGAAGTGATTGAATCCTGCTTTCTGTAAATGTGACAATACTTCATCAACTGAATAAAAGATTGCCGGCCGGTAAAACAGGCTTTCGTTTTTATGTTGCTGGTAAATTTTTCCGACCGGGCTCTTTTTGTCGATAAAACCGATTATTAAGGGCCCTCCGGGTTTCAGCACTCTTTTAGCTTCGCTGAAAGCTTCATCCAAATCATCCACAAAGCATATGGTTGTTACCATTAATGCAAAGTCGAACCGGGCATCATCAAATGGTAGTTTTTCAGCGATCCCATCTAGTGCTTCAATTTTTCTCTGCCGGGCAATTTCTCTCATTCGGGCAGATGGTTCAATGCCCAGTCGGATACCTAACGGAGCTGCAAACCGTCCGCTTCCGATACCGATTTCAATACCATTATTACTATCAGGCAATTGCTCCTTGACCGCTTGCAACTCGGATTCATACACATATTTATTTTCGTCAAACCAATGCTCATACCGGGATGAATGCTTCTCAAATGGTTCAGTGTTTGCCATAATTTATTCTTATGAAATATTAAATACAAAAATACACTTTCTGCTATCACTTTATCGCCTGGATAATTTCCCTATCGGCTTCTAATTGTAATGCATCAAATATTTTATTTCCTTTACCTCCGAAAAAATTAAGCTGAATCAATATGGTACTGAATGCACTTGACTGGATCATTCTTGTTGTTTTTTTTGTTATTCTGTTGACAATCGGGTTTTTAGCTTCCCGTAATGCCGGCCGGTCGGCCAAGGATTTTTTTCTTTCAGGTCGTAATATGCCCTGGTGGCTGCTGGGAGTATCCATGGTGGCAACAACTTTCTCATGTGATACGCCCAACCTGGTAACGGATCTAGTCCGGCAAAAGGGAGTTGCCGGTAACTGGGCCTGGTGGGCTTTTTTACTGACCGGGATGCTGACGGTTTTTGTGTATGCCAAATTATGGCGGAGATCCAAAGTGCTGACGGATCTGGAGTTTTATGAAATTCGTTACAGCGGGCGCCTTGCAGCTTTTTTACGTGGATTCAGGGCTATTTATCTTGGGGCGTTTTTTAATGTGATGGTGATCGCTACCGTTTCACTGGCTTTGATCAAGATCGGGGCAGTGATGCTTCACTGGTCGGCCGGACAAACACTTATTATTGCTTCGGTAGTGGTATTGATCTATGCCACTATCGGTGGATTACGAAGTATTCTTCTGACGGATTTTTTCCAGTTTGGTATAGCCATGACAGGTGCCATTGGAGCAGCCGTGATACTAATCCGGATGCCGGAAGTTGGTGGGTTGGAAGGATTGATTCATAATAAAGCGGTGATGCCTAAACTGAATCTTCTGCCTGATTTCAATGATACCAATATGATCCTGACCCTGTTGATTTTACCACTTGCCGTGCAGTGGTGGAGCGTATGGTATCCCGGTGCCGAGCCGGGCGGAGGGGGATATATTGCACAGCGTATGCTGAGTGCAAAGAATGAACGGGGTGCCATGGGAGCTACTCTTCTTTTTAATACATTGCATTATGCTCTTCGTCCCTGGCCATGGATCCTGGTGGCACTGGCGTCCCTGATAATATTCCCGGATATCCCTTCGCTTCAGGCGGCATTTCCCAATATTGATCCGCATATTGTCAAGCATGATTTTGCTTATCCGGCTATGTTATCGCTGCTGCCTAACGGGTTTCTCGGATTGGTGGTAGCCTCTCTTATTGCTGCATTTATGTCTACTACGGCTTCTCAGCTTAACTGGGGGTCTTCATATATTGCCAATGATTTTTACCGGCGGTTCCTGAATCCGAAAGCTACGGAGAAACAAGTCGTTGCAGCCGGACGAATCTCTACGATCGTTCTGATGATCCTGGCGGGTATTTTTGCTCTCCTTTTGCAGAATGCTTTACAGGCATTTAATATTTTGCTTCAGATTGGTGCCGGGACCGGACTGATCTATATCCTTCGTTGGTTTTGGTGGCGGATCAATGCGTATACTGAAATTACCGGGATGATCGTATCCTTTGTAATCGCCCTGTATTTTCAGTTTGTTCATCCGCTGACCGGACTGCCGGAAATTGCTACTCATTGGCAATTGGTTATCGGAGTGGGAGTTACAACAGCTGCCTGGTTGGCAGTTACCCTGATGACCAAACCTGTGGAAAAAGAGAAACTACGCAGCTTCTACCGGCTGGTTCATCCGGGCGGACCGGGATGGAAAAAAGTGATAGCTGAAGCGGATGCAGAGGGTGTGGAACTGATTCCGCAGGAAGATCGTGGCTGGGATGTACCCACCGGAATTCTTTGCATTTTACTGGGAGCCTTTTCAATTTATTTTACACTTTTCGCAACAGGATATTACATTTATGAAAATTTCGTTCCGGCTATCATTCTTACTTTTGCCGCTTCAATTACTATTTTCTTACTCACCCGTGCCTGGCGAAGACTGAAAATGAATTAGGCGAAAAAGATTTGATTTGTTCAGATTTACGATGAATCGGGCTGGCGGGCCGTTCAAAAAATCCGGGTCAGACATTAGTTATCCATATCTTATTACTTTTCCCTATTTTTATGGATTGTTACTGTTAAAACGCAATCTATGAAAAGCATACGCTCGTTTCTGGTTATAGGGATTTGTGTATTATCTGTATCCGGCCTGAAAGCTCAGTTGCGCTTTCCTTCAATTATTGGCAATCACATGGTTTTACAACGCGAGTCTGAAGTGGCCATTTGGGGTTGGGATAAACTGGGTGCCGTTATCACCGTAACTCCGTCATGGAACCGTCTTCCTGTTACGACCCGGGCTCACAGGGAAGGCCGTTGGATGGTTACTATACAAACACCAGAAGCAGGTGGCCCTTTTAGTATTGAAATCAAAGGAAGTAACCGGGTTACATTAACCGATATCTGGACTGGTGAGGTATGGCTTTGCTCCGGGCAAAGCAATATGGAGATGCCGTTGCGGGGGTGGACCGAACACAATATGCCGATAGCCGGTTCTGAAGAAGCAATTACCACAGCTGATTACCCTCAAATACATCTGTTTACGGTGAAGAGGGCTACTTCTTTTAAACCTCTGGATGACTGCAGCGGAGAATGGGCGGCTTGTACTCCTCTGACAGCTAAAGATTTCAGTGC
>JAGHDB010000343.1 GCA_021160155.1 Bacteroidales bacterium
AGCCAACCAAAAATTTTATGATGACATTTACCAGGAGCGGTATATGGGACTTCCGGATGATAATGAAGAGGGGTACCGGGAGGGTTCACCGATAACGTATGCACACAATTTACAGGGTAATCTATTGCTGATACACGGATCGGGTGATGACAATGTGCACTATCAGAACTGTGAAGTGCTGGTTAATGAATTGATTAAAGATCAGAAGATTTTCAGTATGATGGAGTACCCTATGCGTACCCATGGAATTTATGAGCGTGAAGGTACTTCATTACAGTTGCGTAAACTGTGGACCTGGTACTGGGAGAAAAATCTGACCCCGGGTCCACGTCCCGAATAGAGATGAGATGACCAATTTTACCAGTTACCAGCGGGTGCTTGACGCTTTGAATCATAAAGAACCGGACAGAATTCCATTTGATCTGGGCGCGGCAGCGGTAACCGGTATCAACGTGAAAGCGTTAAGGAATCTCAAGAAGTACCTCGGGATCCATACAGAAACGCTGGTTGATGATGACATCACACAATTGGCCCTCTTTGATGATTCCATTGCTGCCCGCTTTCCAACGGACGTAGGTACAGTTAAACCGCGTGCCCCTTCCCATACGCCATTGAGCAAGAAATCAAAGCAGAAGGATAATTACCTATATCTCACAGATGAATTTGGAATTACCTGGAGAATGCCGGTAAAGAATGGTTTATATTATGATCTGTATGCAAATCCTTTGGCTGATGCTCAAACAGTTTATGATATTGAAAAATATCCCTGGCCAGACCCACTTGATCCTGAACGATTTAGTGACATGATCCGGGATACGTCAATGGTGATAGACGAGAAACAAAAAGCCTGTTTTATCGAACGAATGAGTTCCGGTATGTGGGAACATGCCATGTGGATGACCGGATATCCTAAGTTTTTTACCGATATGCTGATCAATCCCAAACTCATCCAGGCACTGATGGAAAAGATCCTTGAACTGAAAATGAAATATTGGGGTAAAGTGCTTGAGCTCATCGGTGAACGGACAGTGATTATCTCCTGTGCGGATGATCTGGGCACACAGGAAAGTCTTCTGGTTTCTCTGGATCTTTATAAAAAACATATCTGGCCGTATCACTACAAGTTGTTTCATTTCATTAAGGAAAATGCCCGGGGTAAAGCCTATATCTTTTTTCATAACGATGGGGCTATTATGGAAACCATTCCTCTGCTGATTGAAGCTGGGGTAGATATCCTTAACCCCTTTCAGGTTAATTGCAGGGGGATGGATACCCACCTATTTAAAAAGGATTTTGGGGATGTTCTGACCATCTGGGGTGGGAGCTGCGACAGTCAGTATGTATTACCCAAAGGATCCCCGCAAGATGTCAGGGACGAAACACGCCGGAGAATTGATGATCTTGCCCCCGGTGGCGGTTTTGTCTTTGCTCCCATTCATGTGATACAGGGTGATGTGCCGCCTGAAAATATTATGGCCTGGTGGGAGACCTGGCAGGAATTCGGAATATACTGACAAACGGTTGTTGTAAATTATAAAGTTGTTTTATGATGAATGAAGGAGCCAGAACTATCACATGGGGAGCCTCTTTTTTGGGATGCTTTCTGGGAGTCCTTACCGGCTGTCAAACCTCGAAAAGTGAAAAGGCAGAACCCAGTTTCGTTGTTTTTCTGACGGATGACCTGGGGTATGGTGACCTCTCCTGTTACGGACATCCCATTGTAAAAACACCCAATCTCGACCGGTTCGCCAGTGAAGGTGTCAGGTTGACCGACTGTCACTCAGCAGGTACTGTTTGTTCTCCTTCGAGAGCCGGAATCCTGACCGGTCGCAACCCTTATCGTACAGGGTTTTATTATATAGCCGGAGCCTATGGTGCTTATCTGCATTCAGAAGAGGTGACCATTGCTGAATTGTTGCACCATGAAGAATACCAGACGGCCTTTTTTGGTAAGTGGCACCTATCCCGACTTGAAAAACCCGACCAACCCAATCCGGGTGACCAGGGATTCGACTATTGGCTGGCCACTTCAGTAAATGCTTTTGAAGGCCCCCAAAATCCGCTTCATTTCATTCGTAACGGTGAAAAAACCGGTATGATAGAGGGTTGGTATTGCGATATTGTGGTACGTGAAAGCCTTAAATGGTTGAAAACAATATCCAGAGAAAATCCGTTTTTCCTTATGATCTGTACGCATGAACCCCATACCCCCCTGGCTCCGCCGGATTCTCTCTCAGCGCCCTATTGCCAGGATAGCCTGATACCTTTTATTAAAAATATTAAATATGGGGGAGTTGAACGTGCTGTACCGGATACCCTGCTGGGTGCATCAAAGTATTATGGTACCCTTAACCAGTTAGATCATGCATTTGGCGTTTTTATTGACGGTCTTGATCAAATGGGCTTTAAATCCAATACCCTGGTTTTTCTGACCAGTGATAACGGTCCTGAACATCCTGTGAATTTTGAAGAATCGAAAGGAGAATGGGATGATCCGATCCGTGATTATTGCTTCGGAACCCCGGGTCCCTACCGGGGTATGAAACGTTATCCCTATGAGGGAGGGCACCGGGTTCCGGGTATCATCAGATGGCCCGGGAATGTTCCTGCCGGTAGTACTTCGGATCAGCTTTTTAGCGGTGCGGATGTGTTGCCTGCATTTTGTTATCTTGCAGGGGTGGATATTCCTGAAAATCTAATTCTGGATGGGGAGCAGGCTTATTCAGCGATCCTCGGAAAACCGGTGAAAAGAAAACATCCTGTGATCTGGATTTTTCCAACTCATGCCGATACCTACTTCAGAATGCCTCATATAGCCATGAGATACAAACATTATGATCTCGTGGGATGGTTCCCGCCCAAACCGGATACCCAAAAATTACTGCCCTGGATGAAGAGCTCCGTGGCAGAAAGATTTGCCCTGTACGATTTGAAACGTGATACCGGTCAGATTATCGACCTGAGCGGCAAACGACCGGGTCTTTTACGTAAATTATCCAAAACTATGAACCGACTATGGATCGATATCAGACCTCATTAATTTGTCTGGCCGGACTTGCAGGTCTGGCTATAGGATGTAACCCTTCCAGAGAAAAAAAACCAAATGTGTTGTTGATCATGACAGATGATCAGGGGTATGGAGACATCCAGGCTCATGGCAGTCCTTATGTGAAAACTCCTGCCCTCGACCGGCTTTTTCGGGAAGGAATCCGGTTAGCGGATTTTCATGTCGATCCCTGCTGTTCCCCGACCCGATCCGCCCTTCTTACCGGACAATACTCTTCGAGAGTAGGTGTTTGGCATACGATAGGCGGACGATCTCTGCTGAAAGCAGGTATTCCCACGATTGCAGATGTTTTTGCTGAAAATGGCTATCGAACAGCCATCTTCGGGAAATGGCATCTGGGTGAGAATTATCCTTTCAGGCCCAATGACCGGGGATTTCAGGAAGCTGTAGTGCTGGGTGGAGGAGCTATTGGAAATAATCCGGATTATTGGGGCAATGACTATTACGATGATACCTATAAACACAATGGTAAGTTTCAGAAATATCAGGGATATTGTAATGCCGTATGGTTTAATCTGGCCCGTGATTTTATCCGCGAATCCGGTGATCAACCCTTCTTCTGTTATATACCAACAAATGTGCCACATGCTCCTTTGATTGTAGACAGCGTTTGGTCAAACCCTTACCGTTCTATGGTTTCTGACCGGCTGGCGAATTATTACGGGATGGTTTCGGAGTTTGATGATGATTTGGGAAAATTGTTGAATGACCTGGATGATTGGAACTTAGCAGATAAGACCATATTGATTTATCTTTCGGATAATGGTCCGTGTCCCTGGTTCGGGGGAATCATTATTGATAAGGATGGCTTTGTGGTAGAAGGATATAGTGCCGGTATGCGTGGTGCCAAGATCTGGGGATATGAAAATGCGCACAGGGTGCCCTGCTATATCCGGTGGCCTGCAGGAGGATTAACAGGAGGAAGAGATATTGATCAGTTAACTGCTCACATGGATTTGCTGCCCACTTTGATGGATCTTTGCAAACTCACTTATAGCCAACCATTACATCTTGACGGAAGAAGCCTGGCTCCTTTGCTTCTTCAAACCGGCGGGCCATGGCTTGAACGCACATTATTTGTTCACAACCAAAGGGTTGATCAACCCGTAAAGTATAAAGAGTACCAGGTGATGACTGAACAGTGGAGACTGGTTAAGCGCGATAAAGATGAACTGTATGATATTGAGGCAGATCCCGGTCAACGGCATGACGTAGCTGCTCTTCATCCTGACTTGGTCAAAGAGCTACGTTTCCGGTATGAGAAATGGTGGGATGATATATCAACGGATTTCAACACTCCTGCCAGGATCATTATCGGCTCTGATCATGAGAATCCGGCCATTCTGTATGCTCATGATGCACGAAGAATTGAAGGTCAAAAAATCTGGAAAGTCGTTATTAACCGTGAAGCAATCTATCAGTTTGAGCCGGAACTCACCCCGCATGAAGCCGCGAAAAAACTACCTGATCGTTTCACTTCAGCCCATCTGCGTGTGGGAGATCAATCATGGAAGATTGAACTGGATCCGTTTAATAGAAAACCGCTATTCAGGGTGAAATTACATCCGGGTGAAACAGATTTGCAAGCCTGGTTCCAGGATCAAAATTCAGATCGTCAATTTTATGCAAATTACTTATATCTGAATCGGTTATAGATTGTCCGGTGAGTCTGCCTCAAAATTTCAATCCTTGTGAAACAATATCTCAGGTCCCCCTTCAGGAAGTGATGAGAGAAAATGCTCCAGTTCCCGTGGCTTGGAAGTGCCGAACAAATAGCTTCCTCCCTTATGTAATTTCACCTTGATTACATGAGTGCCTCCCAGGTAGAATTCTCTGCGCTGGCCCCGGTAACTGACTCCGGACCTTCTTAGTTTATTGATTCCTGTCAAATGAGTTACCTCAATGGATTGTATCTGCTCCATCGGAATAACACGGAAATTTTTTCTGAAAGGCAGTACTAAGAATTCAAAACTGGTATTGGTGATTCGCAGGTCTACCCGGATGGTGAAAACAAGCAGACTGGTCAGCGGACCAGCCAATAAAAAGAGCATGAATGGTTTTTCATCATTCGACATCGTGTCCCACTCCTTC
>JAGHDB010000368.1 GCA_021160155.1 Bacteroidales bacterium
ACAACCTCAACCTCCTCAACAACCTCAACCTTCTCAACCTCCTCAACCTCAACCTCAACCTCAACCTCCATCCGTTAACGAAATGCCCCTGGCGAACATTTTCGATGCCATTGGCCTGAACGATCAATTTCTATATGTCAGAGAATTATTTCAAAATGACACATCCTTATTTAAAGAGACCGTTTCCAAATTGAATGAAGCCACTTCGTATGAGCAGGCTATCGCTCTGACGCAGCCATTGAAATGGAACCCTGACGATCCTGTGGTTCAGGTATTTCTAGCGCTTGTCAAAAGAAGATTCCTAACCTGATGAGATATTCGGTTGCCGATATTGCCCGGCTCACCGGAGGAGAGCTCCGGGGGAATTCTTCCCGTGTAATCCGGCATTTGGTAACAGACACACGTCATATTGACTGGCCGGAGCAATCAATTTTTATTGCGCTGAAAGGAGATCATCAGGACGGGCATCAATTTCTTTTTGAAGCCCATGCGTCCGGTATCCGTGCATTCCTGGTCAAAGAACTGCCGGCTGATATTGATTTCGACCAGAATGACACCATCATTCTGGTGAATGATCCGCTTACCGCTTTACAACAACTGGCAGCTGCACACCGCAAGTATCATCCCGCAAAAGTGGTTGCCATTACGGGATCAAACGGAAAAACCATTGTCAAGGAGTGGCTGGCACAATGTCTGCAAAATAACTATAAAACCGTTAAAAGTCCGAAATCTTATAACTCTCAACTCGGCGTTCCCCTGTCGGTGTCATTAATCGAACCGGAGCATGAATGGGCCGTAATGGAGGCAGGTATATCCCGGCCGGGTGAGATGGATCGTCTGGAGCATATTCTTCATCCGGATATCGGTATCCTCACCTATATGGGCGGAGCACACCAGGAGCACTTTGAAACTACGAGACAGAAAATCCGGGAAAAGCTGATCCTTTTTCGCCACTCTTCTGTCGTCTATGCCTGTGGGGATCAACCCGAAGTACAGGAAGAGCTTAAAAAATTATCTGAATCCGTAACGGTATTGATATGGGCACACCGTAAAGAGGCAGATCTTGTAATCGAAAAGAAGACAAAACAAGGTAACAGCACCTGTTTAACCGGCCATTTTCATGGCAAGCCGGTCACTCTGACCATTCCCTTTACCGATACGGCATCGATCTGGAATTTAACACTGATCTGGCTCTTCTGGCTTGATCAGGGAATGGATCCTGTGGAGATCAACCATTATGTACATAATCTGGAACCTATTGCCATGCGCCTTGAGCAACGGAACGGCATGCATGGATGTACCCTGATTAATGATTCTTATAACTCAGATATTCAATCCCTTAAAATAGCACTCGATCTTCTTTTCCAGCAAACGGCCCAGGAGAAAAAAACCGTCATCCTGTCTGATATTCTGCAATCCGGCATCCCTGAAGAGCAATTATATCACCAGGTAAGTAAACTGTTGAATCGCCGTCGATTGCACCGGATCATTGGAATCGGAACGGGAATATCACGCTATAGCAATCTTTTTCATGCCCCTATCCAAACCTTTCAGCATACTGAAGAGTGCCTTGAACAAATCGGTAAACTTAATTTTCAACAGGAAGCTATTCTGCTGAAAGGAGCCAGAAAATTCAGATTCGAGCGCATCAGCCAGGGACTGGAACTCCAAGTGCATCAAACCTTTTTAGAGATTAACATGCCGGCATTAAAGCATAATCTCGATTATTTTCGCTCTCTTCTGCATCCGGATACCCGGATCATGGTTATGGTCAAAGCTCTTTCGTATGGTAGCGGCGGGTACGAACTGGCACGTTTTTTGGCTCATGAAAGAGTGGATTACCTTGGTGTAGCTTTTATTGATGAGGCACTGGCCCTGCGCCGGGCAGGCGTAACCCTGCCGGTAATGGTAATGAATCCCGACTTTCAGCAATCCCGTAAAATGATTGAAAACCATCTTGAACCCGTAATTTTCAACTTTACCGGCTGGGAGATATTTACCAGACAATCAAATCATCTGGGAGTTACACATTATCCGGTCCATATTAAAGTGGATACCGGGATGCATCGTCTCGGATTTACTCCTGAAGAGATCCCGCAACTGATTGAAAGAGCCTTGAACCAGCAGGAGATCAGGATCCGGGGGCTATTCACCCATCTCTCTTCTGCTGAAGATCCGGCTGCAGATGCATTTACCAGAGAACAGATCCGAAGATTTCGCCGGGTAAGTCGCAGGTTGACAGCAGCCCTCAAAGAGCCGTTTATCAACCATGTTTTGAATTCAGCAGGTATCCAACGGCATTCAGATGCTCAGATGGATCTGGTACGCCTGGGCATTGGCCTGTACGGATATGGTTATGATCCCGATCACCGGCTTATACCGGTAGCCACCCTGAAAACAGTTATCACACAAATCCATGATCTTCAAAAAGGCGAACTGGTAGGATATGGCCAAAAGACCCGTCTTGAAAGACCTTCCAGAATTGCCGTACTTCCTCTGGGTTATGCTGACGGGCTCGATCGCCGACTGGGAAACGGTAATTACCGGATGTTATGGAATGAACAGTTAGTCCCTACAATAGGACATATTTGTATGGATATGTGTATGTTAGATGTTACAGGAACTTCAGCTGCAGAAGGAGACCAGATTACGGTTTTCGGGGAAGAATTGACAATTACCCGGTTGGCAGATCAACTTGAAACCATTCCGTATGAAATTCTTACAGCGGTACCCTCAAGAGTTAAAAGGATCTATCTCTTCGATTAGCCCATGCGGCTCACACGTTCCAATTCATTAGGTTTCAACACTTTTATTCTTCTCCCTTCAATATCCACCAATCCTTCCTGATAAAAATTTGAAAGAGTACGTATGGCATTTGAAGCGGTCATGTTGGATAAGTTAGCCAGATCTTCACGTGAAAGATAAGCTCTGATAGTCATACCATCTCTTTCATATCCATAAGTGTTACTCAGAAAAAGAAGCGATTCGGCCAACCTGCCACGAATATGTTTTTGGGTCAGATTTACGGTTCTTGCATTTGATAACCCAAGCTCATAAGCCATTGCTTTCAAAATCCGTAAAGCAAACTCCGGCTGACGCCTTATTAATTCCAGAATATCATCCCGGTGAAACTGACAGACAATCGAATCTTCAAGCGCAATGGCAGTAGCCTGATACATTTCATCTGCAAAAAGCGCACGATATCCCAGTATCCCTGAAGGTCTTACCAAACGAATAATCTGCTCCCTCCCCGAAACACCCTCTTTAATAATTTTTACCTTTCCACTACTCAGGCAAATAATCCCGTTCGGTTTTTCCCCTTCACGATATATTAACTCTCCTTTAACAAAACTCCTTACAGAATTTCCACGGATCAGTTGCTCTTTATCCGCATCACAAAGATTATAAAAGACCGATCCGGGTACTTTCAGACAATCATAACATGGAGATTGTAATCCGGCCATTATTAATCGTTTTTCAGCAACAAAGTTAAAGGGGGAGAAATAGGGGTCTCAAAGATTTTAGTTAAAAAATGTTAAGCCAAATAACTCATGTATCAATTAACCAGAATATTTTGTCAGAAGAACCCACCCTGTTGATCATTATTCTTTTTATTCTTTTCCATTTCACCTATATTTGTTAATCGTTAATCAAATAAATGCCATACGTATGAAAAGATTTACACTTTTACTTATTGTAACCGGCATGTTTACCTGGTCGTTCGGCCAGGTATTGCAAACCGGTAAAGATGCATTAATGCATCAACCACCCCAAAAAGAATCGATTCAGATGAATCATCAGAAAGGTGGTGGGGACGTCATCTGGTCAACCACTTTCGGCTGGAAAGATGAAGCAGAAGACAGGGGTTGGAAACTACCTGATGGATGGGCGATTGGTGAAGATGAAGATATGGGTTTTGTCTGGGTCTGGAGAGACGACACCATCCATGGGAATTATACCAATGTAGCACCCAGAACCTGGTTCGATACTCCTGAGGATGGTTTTATTGTTGTACCTATCGATGAGTACAACAGTGCAGACGGACAAACTCAAAGCAACCATTCAGGCACCTGGATCCAGACTCCTCCGATTGACTGCTCAGCCGTCAGTTCGGTAGTAGTCAACTTTTACCAGTATTTCCGCCTTTGTTGTTCTGATTACAACCTCGAGATGCTGGTCACCAATGACGGTGGAGTCCACTGGGCTACCTATGATGTACGGTTCGACGTAGCCGGTAATACATTCACCCCGGTAAGATTCAGGGATGTAAAAATCAATATCAGTGACGTTGCTGCCGGATCTCCTTCTGTTCAGATCCGTTTTTACATGCACGGTCCGAGTCACTATTTCTGGATGATCGACGACCTGGTACTGACTGAAGCATACGATTACGACCTGGTACTTGAAGATTACTGGGCCTATTTTGATGGAGGATATGATGACCCCGAGGGCCTCGGCCACATCAACTACTGGCCGCTTTCCCAGATGGGTATGGCCGGTGAAACGGCAGGAACAGTAGGAGGTTACACCTTCCGATCAGCTCACCTGAACCAGGGCAACCAGGATGCTGAAAACGCCAGACTGAATGTTCAGATACTCAAGAACGGAACAGAAATTGACAATAAAGTATCCGATGGAATGACCATCTGGTCATTAGACCGCGACACTCAGAATATTCTGGATCCTTTCCTCGCCGATGACTACGGGGATTACCAGTTCAATCTTGAAGCGGTTATGGATAACGAAGATGAGGTCCCTGATAACAATGATGTGTCACTCCGTTTCACCGTAACCGACAGCCTGTTCCATCGTGCCGACTTCTCGGCTGAATCCTCAGCGAATACCGGAGGTTGGGTCGGTGGTAACAATGCCGGTGACATGGTCGGTGTAGACTACGAAATTTTCGCCCCGTGTGAAATTAATTCCATAACCGCCTATCTCACCGGATATTCAGCTGCAGCAAATGCACAATACCAGTTCGTCTTGATGAAAGATATTGAGGGAGAATATACAGAATGGCTGGCATCCGACGTAATGGATATGGATTCAACAACCAACAACACATGGGTTACCCTTCCGCTGGATAAAGACGGGGAGACTGAATTTCTTGAAGCAGGTGATTATGCAGCCTGCGTCAGGATGTGGGGAGACGATCCGAACGATGAAGAAAATGGCCGGTGCGGACTTTCTGTAGGTTGGGATATGGATACCAAACCCAGCCATACCCTGATGTATCTGTCTGTTGGAGGTAATTGGTACAGTACCGGAAAATTGAACATGATAGGTATAAACATCAATGATCACAACGGACCTGCTGTGGCTCCGGTTACATTTAACGTGGATATGACTAACCATATTGCCAGCGGTGAGTTTAATCCTGATGCTGATTTCGTGGATGTAGCCGGAACATTTAATGACTGGTCCGGTTCAGAGCATCTTACCGATGCAGATGGCGATGGTATTTACACCATTACCATTGCAGATTTACCGGTGGGTCAGGTTATTGAATATAAATACCGAATCAACGCCAACTGGGATACCTCTGAATTCCCGTTTGGCGGCCCAAACCGTACTTATACCGTTCGCTACTGGAACGTACTGAATAATGTGTATAATAACGGTGAAACCGCCGGTGTTGACAATAATCAAATCATCAACCGTTTCTCAGTCTATCCGAACCCGAATAACGGTGTTTTCACGGTTGATATCACCAATGCTCTACCTTCAGACATCCAGATCAGCCTTATGGATATCCAGGGACAGGTGGTTTACCAAAACAAAGTCAACCACGTAATGACCCACCAGGAAGTCATTAACACTGAACTTTCCAAAGGAGTTTATTTCCTCTCCGTTAATAACGGTAAAGAGGTTAAGGTTCGCAAAGTAATTGTTCGGTAGGTTTACAGAACAATAGCGTATTTAATAAAAAGGCCGGAGCCCATCGTTGGGTTCCGGCTTTCTTTTTCGCACTAATGAATGTGGCATTTACGTTGTTTGCGAGAGAAGCACTGACGTAGCATTAACGTTGTTTGGGGGAGGTCCCGGCTTTCGTCGGGATGACACTTCCCTGATTCATCTTCAGTAATAGTGCTTAGTCAAGGCGTTGCCACAATACACGAAAATGCTTCATCAAGGCGATGCAGCGCTACCCCATAATGCCTCGTTCGGAGAAGGGTCGTCCCGACGAAAGTCGGGACCCCCTTAGCCCTGAACGCCGCTGAATCAAGGTTTTACCTCAGCACGACACACCGCTGCGAAGCATTCACGATTCTTGTAGAGCTCCCGGCTTTCGCCGGGACCTCCTTCAACTCGCACCGTCACTGAATCAGAGCACATTATTATAAAAAAGAGAAAGGCCCCTTACGGAGCCTTTCTCTAATATCTCGTGTGGCAGGTTGTTACTGTACCACTACTTTCTCGACTTTGACTTCTTCACCATTGTTCACTTTCAGGTAGTAAACACCTTTGGCAAACTCAGATGCGTCAATCTTATCGGTGTAGCTGTACACACCTTTCACTTCGTTGCGATAAACCACCTGACCTGAGATGTTAACCAACTCAAGAGTCAGATCAGATATCTCGGCATTGCTGATCGATACGGTGAACTCACCATTGGTCGGGTTCGGGAAGACACTCAGATTGGTCATCAAACTGTTGTCATCCACACCTGAACCTTCTTCCCAGCTCATATTCAGCAGATAATCAACGGTCTGCGGAGGAGCCCAGGTTGAAATGATCACGTAATACGTACCAGCCTGGATCCGTTTGCGGAATTCACCGCCATTAGGACCACCGACAAAAGCCTTGCAATTGTGCTTTTCAAGCTCAACTTTCGGGCATTTGTCCAATACGTGAATTGAACCGTAAGCACCCAGAATATTACCGGTCAGGTAACCATCATCAACAGTGATTGTGTACACCTTATCGTTACCATCCATATAGTTCGAATACGGACTACACGGAGAAGCATCGTAATCATCGTTGAAACCAACCGTGGTACCGAAATGGTTCACAACAGGAAGTGTCAGCGGGATTGCGGTTTCACAAACATCTCCGTCAATCGGGTAACTCGGCTCAATGTTAAAGATCATCTCATCCAAAGCATGTGCAGATCCCGGGAAAGCCAGCGGCCAGAAGATATAGACGGTCTCGCCTTCGTTCATGGCCAGCTCTACACCTGAAGAAGCACGGTTGTACGGGCAGGCATCCCATTCGAGGTCGTCATTTTCGGCAAGCAACGTGCCTTCGCAATCAGCATAAACATACAGATAAGTATCGTATGAATAGTCATACGGGTCTATAGTGTTGTTCGGATGGCAACTGTTGATATTCACGATCTGGAATTTCTCGGCGGTATACTTCCACCAGCTGTTCTGGAAGAAGTGGTTCTCACCGATCTGTGCTTCCTGAGCCGTGTAACAACTCAATCCGACACCCGTGAAAGGAATCTCATACACATGATCCGAATAGAGACCATAGACTACAACCAATTTACCACTGTAATCTCCAATATCATCCGGCGTAAAGGTAACATCAACCTGCAATGCATCCGTACCATTAACGGCATAAGCATAAGTACCATCGTGTACTTCCACCGGATAGGTATTGTTGTCGGTAATGGTAAACCCGTCACCAACCAGTGATACACTCTTAACTTTCAGTACACTGATACCCACATTGGTGATTTTAAATGTATGGGTAGCGCTTTCGCCAACCTGAACACCGGCAAAGTCATACGGTGTGCTTTTAATGATCGGTGAATTTATACGCTCCTGTACACAAACATCATCAATGACCCAGTAGATGTACTCATTGTTATGTGAGATCAACTGGAATTTCCACCAGATGGTCTGGCCAATATACGGTGCCAGAGAATAGGTTCTGGTACGGAATTTATCAGTCGGATTCACAGCACGGTCTGGCATGGTGTTGGTCAGATAACTGTCAACCAGTGTCCAGTTGATTCCGTCGGTTGAAACATAGAGGTTTCTCGGACTGGCATTGGTTCCGGTGCCATTAAATGCAGAGTGAGAAATCTCTTTCCAGGTGATTACCGGATCGCTGCCGGTTACTCTGATACCGGGAGTTGTTACCGAAATAGGCACACGAACACCGCCCACTACATAACGGTTTCTCAGGAACAGAGCTTCTGTTCCGTCAGGAGTAGCAGTCCATCCCTGGTAAGCAGTCGGATAAACGGATGAGTTGCTCGGGAAAGGATCGGCGGTCCAGCCGTTACCAACCCATTCACCCTGAGTCCAGGTATTGAAATTATCACACCAGTCCATGTCGTTGATTTGTGCGGTAGTTCCGTTGATCGGAATTGAAAGCACATGACCTACGCCATATTCAACAAGCAGTGTGGTAGCTTCGTCACCCTGATCCAGCGGGCAGAATTGTACTTCAACCGTCACATGATCCCAGGTTCCGATGTTAAACGGAACACCCGGAGGCGAGATCAGTTCAAACTCATCGGTACCTGTAGCATCATCCAGATAGAGGGCGGTGACAGGCAGATTGCCTACACCTTCATTATAAATATCAATATTTACAGAACCGCAGAGACCCGGTATAATACCGTTGATCTCACCAGGATTCGGTGTAGCATAAATTGAAGGACCGGTAACTGCTATGATATCGGTTTTCTTACGCGGAGTAATCAAACCAAACGGAGCACCCCAGTCGACATTCGTACGAATACCCTGGTAAACGGTCGG
>JAGHDB010000380.1 GCA_021160155.1 Bacteroidales bacterium
ACACTGAAATACAGCCAAAGGTTCTCAAAAGCTTATCCCGGAAGCATCCATTCTTTGGAAGGCGTAGCCCTGGTGGTTAACAAAAGAGGCAAAACCGCCACCCACGGCTCAGAATTGATCATAACCGGGGCTGATCAGATATTATTACTGGTGGATATCAGTCTGTTGTATGATCCCGACCGGTCAGAAATGAAATCCATGCTGACACGCCTGAAATCGATCAACCCTGATTACGAGCAGATGCTGACGCGACATGCCCGCATTCACGGTGCGCTTTTTAACCGGGTGCGTCTGGATTTAGGAGGCAGGAAAGACCGAAAAATGACCACTGAAGATTTATTTCAATCCTCAACTGATGAAAAACTTAATCCGGCCCTGATTGAAAAAGAGTTTGATGCCGGCAGATACAATATTATTTCATGTACCGGTCAGCTACCACCAGTGCTGCAGGGTGTATGGGCAGGAACCTATGCACCCGACTGGGCCAGTGATTTTACGCATAATGGCAACGTTCCGTCTGCAATTTCAGCTATGCTGATGGGCAACACGCCGGAACTGATGCTGGCATACACCTCCTATATCGAGTCACTGGTTCCCTGGCTTGAAATCAATGCCAGGCATCTTTTCGGTGCCCGTGGCGTGGTACTTCCGTCCCGATGCACCACAAACGGGTACAATAATGCTCTGGCACCCAATTTTGCCGGTGGTTTCTGGGTAGCCGGCGCAGCATGGGCTGCTCACTTCTTCTACGACTATTATCTCTACACCGGGGATAAAAAATATCTTGCCGAACATGCTCTGCCTTTTATGGAGAAAGCGGCTCTTTTCTTTGAAGATTACTTGTATGAAGGTCAGGATGGTAAATATATCTTCTCTCCGACGCAATCTCCCGAGAATACACCGGGGAACACTAATTCACAGGGAACATTCAATGCTACGATGGATGTGGCTGCTGCAAAAGAGTTGTTCCATAACCTGATTGCCGCATCCCGTATAATGAATGTGAACCAGAACAAGATCGTGGTTTGGCGCCGGATGCTTGAAAAGATGCCGGATTATATGATCAGCAATGAAGGAGTTGTTAAAGAGTGGTTAACCCCTAAACTTGAAGACCGGCTCAACCACCGGCACTCCTCACAACTTTACCCTCTTTTTTATATGATGCCGGATGAAATTGCCCAAAGCCCCAAACTTCAGGAAGCCTTCAAGAGGATTATTGAGATCAAGCTGGATAAACACTGGTCAGGAAAAGCATCCGGATTCATGTCATTCGGGATCGTTCAACTCGGACAGGCTGCTACCAATTTAGGAGAAGCTCAATTAGCTTACCGTTGCCTTGTACCACTGGTAAACAATTTTTGGTTGCCCAACCTGGCCTCCATGCACAATCGTAAATCGCTTTTCAACATGGATATCAGCGGCGGAATGCCCACAGTAGTAATACAAATGCTGGTATCTTCGGCTCCGGGCAAAATTACTCTGTTACCCGCCCTTCCGGCAGCATGGCCAAAAGGATCAATTGAAGGCATCTTGTGCCGTGGCCGGATCGAAGTTAAAAAATTAAGCTGGAACCGACAAAAGGTAACAGTCAACCTGCTTTCATCGATTGACCAGAGGATTACCTTGCAGATGCCGGGAGAAACCCGATATATCGCTTTAAGAGCCGGTGAACTCTGGTCCAATTATTAATTCCGGAGAATCCCGGAAAATGCTCTACAGATGCCAGCCTGACCGGTACTCTGTTTTCACAAACCGGTTGGCATCCGGAACATTGGTTACCTGCATACCATCACCATCCCATATCAGACGCTTACCGGGCACACGGATAGCCAGGTTACCCATCAGTACCATTTCGCTTAATGGACCCGAATAATCAAAATTAGAACAGGGCTGGGTATTGTTCTTTATCCCGTCAAGCCAGTTTTGTTCATGAGTAGTATGAACACGGGGCAGCGTTTTAGGAATATCTTTAAATTCAAGGTAACGCTCTTCAGGAAACATTTTGACATCTCCGCCATAAGTTGAACAGATCAGCATACCTTTTGATCCGATAAACATCGACCCGCCATCCATTGGAATATCCACCCCCTCCAATTCAGCAGGCCAAACCGGTAAAATACCACCGTCGTACCATGTAAGAGTGACTGGCGGCATATTTTCACGGGCCGGAAAACGATAGGTGATCATGGATGCATTAGGATAAGTTTCATTGTTTTGCCATCTTTTCCACATGGTAGGCACCTCATATGAGAATGATCCTTGTACCCAGAGAGGATATTTTACTTTAAGTGCATGGTATACAGGATCCAGAATATGGCAACCCATATCTCCCAGGGCACCGCAACCGAAATCAAACCATGCTCTCCAGTTAAATGGCAGGTAGGTAGGATGATAAGGCCTTTCCGGCGCCGTACTCAACCAGAGGTTCCAGTCGAGTGTATCCGGTACCGGGGGAGTCTCTTTCGGGCGGTCAATCCCCTGAGGCCATACCGGCCGGTTCGTCCAGGAGTGTACTTCCGTCACATCACCGATGGCACCAGCCCATAGCCATTCTGCCAAACGGCGGGTTCCTTCACCTGACCGGCCCTGATTGCCCATTTGCGTAATCACTTTATACTCTCTGGCTGCTTCAGTCAGCGCCCGGGCTTCTGCAACCGTATGGGTCAAGGGTTTCTGAACATATACATGTTTCCCCCTTTTTATTGCGGCCATGGCAGCCACGGCATGGGTGTGATCAGGTGTTGCAACGATCACCGCATCAATGCTTTTTTCTTTCTCCAACATCACACGAAAATCCTTATATCTTTTCGCTTTGGGATATTTCTTATAGGTATTTGCAGCCCGGTTATCATCCACATCACATAATGCCACGATGTTCTCATGATCCACACGGCTGATGTTACCGGCAGCCATCCCTCCGGCACCCACGGATGCAATGTTCAGTTTGTCACTTGGGGCAACATACCCTTTGCCTCCTAAAACGTGCCTCGGAACAATCATCAATCCGGTTCCGGCAATGGCAGTTTGGGATAAAAAAGATCTGCGATTTATTGAATTACTC
>JAGHDB010000080.1 GCA_021160155.1 Bacteroidales bacterium
CCGGGAAGTACGCCGCCTGATGTCCCCTTTTTGTTTTGGTGGGAAGGTCCCGACGGCTCTCGTCTTTTGACCATGTATAGTACTACATATGGGAATAGTCTTTTCCCTCCGGACGGTTGGAAGTACAAAACCTGGATCGCTATGATGATGAACAGTGATAACAAACCGCCACCGAGCCCGGAAAAAGTTCGTGAACACATTAATACAATCAAAGAGAAACTTCCTGGTGTTAAGGTGCGCATAGGTACCATCGGTGATTTTGGCGACCGCATGGCCAGCGAAGATTTGAGTGATCTGCCTGTGATCAGTGAGGATATGCCAGATTCATGGATTCATGGCCCGATGAGCAATCCTGATGGAGTGATTCTTGTCCGTCATGCAGTACCGGATCTTTTTGCGGCTGAAGCGCTTAATACTATGTTGGGCATTTGGGGTGCTTCATCCGGAGATATTTCGGGAAGCATTGCTGAGGGCTATGAAAACAGCATGTTGTATTATGAGCACACCTGGGGAGGGGCGATAGATTGGATTTGTAAATATCTTCCAGCAAAGGAAAATATTGGTCAGGTGAGTAATTGGTTTTATGGCGATCAGTGGAAAGAGGATCTTAAGACAAATAAATATGACCGACATCTGGATTCCTGGGAGGAGCATACCCACTACGCCATTAAGGCTGAAAATATTGCCTCAACATTACTACAAGAAGAATTAGATGATCTTGCCAAATCGGTGAATAAAGTCTCCCATCGCATGGTAGCTTTTAATCCCTTGCCTTGGAAACGCAATGCTATTATTAATGGTACACTGATAAAGGATATCCCAGCTGGTGGATATTTGACATTACCGGTGGTTGCTGTTTCATCAACCAGGCCTGAAAAAGCTGGAAATACTTTTGAGAATGCCCACTTTAAGATCGTTTTTGATCCCGGCAGGGGTGCTATTGAATCTCTGATAGATAAGCGCAGTGGTCGTGAGCTGGTTGATAATGAAAGTGAATATGGCTTTGGCCAATATTTGCATGAACAATTCAGCGCTGATGAAATAGGAGATTATTGTAAAAACTACATACGTGGAGAGCATAATGAAAAGGGTTGGAACGAATATAGTTGGGCTTATGCTCAGATCGGAAAACCAAATCTGCCTCCAGCTTCTGAGATGCCCTATCGGGCTATGACAGCTGGTAATTGTACTCTTACCAAATCAAGATGCGGGAATACCACGACTTTTGTGATGCGTGCCGCCCGGGAGGAGACGGGGATTGATTACCCGGTTACTACCCGTGTTCACTTGTATGATGATGCTGCTTATTTGGATTTGGAACTGACAATCGAAAAACCTGCTGATATCTGGCCGGAGGCGGGTTGGATATGCCTGCCTTTTAAGGTGGTTGCTCCGCAATTTCGGGTGGGCCGTAATGGTTTTATTATGGATCCGTCCAAAGATATTATTGCTGGTGCAAACCGTTATATATATGCGGTTGGAACAGGTGTGGCAATATTTGATAAGCGGGGTCGGGGAGTTGGTATATGTGCTCCCGAAACACCCCTGGTTAGTTTGGGGATGCCTGGGATTTGGAAGTTTGACAAGACTTACGTACCTGAGAAACCCACGGTATATTTTAATCTGTTCAACAACCAATGGACAACCAATTACCGTTTTTGGAATGAAGGAAAATGGACCTACCGCTTTCGTATCTGGTCGTTCGACCAATATGATGCTGCCACTTCATTGATTACACCTTCTCTGGAAATGCGTTACCCGGTGCAAATAGGTAGTGCAAATACCCGTCGGGGTAAATTGCCAACACAGCACACCGGGCTAAGTGTTTCAAGACTGGGGGTATTGGTTACTGTATATGGTGCGAACCCTGACGGTAAAGGGACACTTCTTCGTGTATGGGAGCAGGCAGGAGTTTCCGGGAAGCTTATTGTTAAGCTACCTGAAGGGAGCAAGGCAAAAAAGGCAACACCGGTAAACTTACGTGGTGAGACTATTGGTGACGCCATAAGTATTCGGGATAATAAACTGACATTCGAGCTGGGAGCATTTGCTCCGATGAGTTTTGTGTTGGAATAGAGTGAAGAAGAGGATGAAAGACCATTTTTTTAATACATCAATTATAATGAAAACACGATCGACTATATCCGTTATTGTCTTATACTTTTTCCTTATACTAATAAGTAAAGTTGCTTTAAGTCAGAATGATGTGGTATTCACATTCAGCAAACCAAATCGTGCTGAAGTAAAAATGGTAGTGGATGGATTTTACTACATCGAAGCAGAGGATTTTCATCACTATGGGGGATGGCAAATGGATAATCAGTTTGTTCATTTAATGGGTTCACCCTATTTAATAGCAACAGGAATTGGCAAACCTGTTGAAGATGCAATAACCTCAATAAATATTTTACAGAGGGGGAAATATCATGTCTGGGTAAGGGATCGGAACTGGGTAAAAGAATATGCCCCCGGACGGTTTAAGATTTTGATAGATGGCAAAGCGTTGAAAAAAGAGTTTGGAGCTGTACCTACAGATAATTGGACCTGGGAGTATGGAGGGATGGTTAAACTTAAAAAAGGGAAAGTAAATTTAGCTCTTCATGATATAACTGGTTACTATGGGCGCTGTGATGCTATTATTTTTTCAAATGATGCAAATTATATCCCTCCCGAAGATAAGACGGAGATGTGTAAAGAACGGGCCCGTTTAAAGGGTTTGTTACTGGAACCTTCTTTTGCCGGTGATTTTGATGTAATTGTTGTAGGTGGCGGGTCTGCCGGTGTGCCTGCAGCTATTGCAGCTGCCAGAATGGGTGCCAGAACTGCCCTTATACAGAATCGTCCGGTACTGGGGGGAAATTGTAGCAAAGAATTAGGTGTGCCGGTAAAAGGGGCGGGGTTTTATCATCCTGGTTGGCGTGAAACGGGGATTATTGAAGAAGCTGAATTGTTAAGGGTGCATAATGGTCAAATATATTGCAGCGATGCATTTAAACAACTATGTGATGCTGAGGAGAACCTGAAAGTTTTCTTAAATCAACATGTATTTGATGCAATTATGAAAAGTGATAAACAGATCAGAGGGGTTAGAGCAGTTAGTACGCTTACCGGTAAAATAACTGAATATAAAGGGAAAATGTTTATTGACTGTACCGGGGACGGTTGGCTGGGGTATTTTGCCGGTGCAAAGTATCGTTATGGCCGTGAATCCAAAAATGAGTTTAATGAAAGTCTTGCACCCGATTCAGCTGATAATATAACCATGAGTGGATGTTTAATGGGAGGTTTTCCGGAGGGCTTTGGGACAGCATTCATTTCAAAGAAAACCGATAAACCTGTTGAATTTGTTCGACCTCCATGGATTAGGGAAATAGATGCCCTGGTAGGTTATGGCCGACGTATTCATCCAAAATATATTGAACACGGCGGCTGGTGGATGGAACATGAAGGTGTGGTTAATGATTTATGGGATGCAGAAAGAGCCAGGGACGAACTGATTAAAGTTACATTGAGTTATTGGGACTTTGTGAAAAATAAAAGCGACCGATGGGATTTTGTGAATGGCAAAAGTGTCCAAAAAGAAGAAATCCGAAATTATGAACTTGTTACAATACCAATAATGGATGCCAAACGGGAAACCAGAAGGCTGGAGGGAGATTATATCCTTACACAGAATGATGTATTGTCCGGCCGTATGTTTCCTGATCGTATTGCTTACGGTGGCTGGCATTTAGACGTGCATCATCCCAAAGGAATATACTCGGGTGAAGAAGGAAGTTTTGAATTCGATATAGATGTACCTATTTATAGTATACCTTTTCGGTGTGTCTATTCAAAAAATATTGATAATCTCTTATTTGCCGGTCGATGTGGAAGTTTTACACATTTGGCGTTGGGATCTGTCAGGGTGCAAAGTACGCTGGCTACTATTGGTCAGGCTGCCGGAACCGCTGCTGCCATGTGTGTGGAAAAAGGTATTAATCCTCGTGATATTTATAAAAATTACATTACCGAGCTTCAACAAACTTTGCTTAAATACGATCAATCCATTCCAGGTTTAAAAAATGAAGACCCAAAGGATCTGGCTAGAGACGCGTTAATTACAGCTTCAAGTTATTATAAGAAAAAAGATCTTAATCCTGAAAATGTTGTTTTCAAAAAATCAATGTCGGTGAATTGCCATGATAGTTCAGTCACTATACC
>JAGHDB010000285.1 GCA_021160155.1 Bacteroidales bacterium
GTCGGTAATCACAATGTTCTTTCTTTTGGGTAACGGTTTTACCGGAAGCGACAGATAGGTATTTCGCCCCATGATGACCGGATGTCCCAAAGTGTGTTTTTTAAACCATTTAAAATCTTCAGGGATATGCCAGAGCAATTGATTATTTAATCCGATAGCCCGGTTGCGCGCAATTGCCACAATGATTGAAATAACAGGCAATGATTTTTGATCAGTCATACAGAGATGTCACCTTTAATATGTGGATGAGGATTATACCCTTCAATCTGAAAATCCTCATAATTAAAATCCAAAACTTTTCTTTTCTCCGGATTCAGTTTCATAACAGGTAACTGACGTGGTTCACGGGTCAGTTGTAATTTCACCTGATCGATATGGTTCAGGTAGATATGTGCATCCCCCAGAGTATGAATAAATTCAAAAGGTTGTAATCCGGTTTCCCGTGCCACCATCATTAATAATAAACTATAGGAAGCGATATTAAACGGTACCCCTAAAAAGATATCCGCACTTCGCTGGTATAGCTGACAGGAGAGTTTACCATCCAGTACATAAAACTGAAACAGGATATGACAAGGAGGCAGATTCATTTGATCAAGATCAGAAACATTCCAGGCCGAAACAATTAAACGTCGTGAATCCGGTTGATCCTGAATAGATTGGATCAACTTTGAAATCTGATCGTGCGAACGGCCATCCGATCCCGGCCATGAGCGCCATTGATATCCGTAAATATGCCCTAACTCTCCGTCGGGATCTGCCCATTCATCCCAGATAGTAATTCCATGCTCATTTAAAAACCGGATATTGGTATCCCCCCGTAAAAACCATAACAGTTCATAAATGATCGACCGAAGATGTAATTTTTTAGTAGTTAACAATGGAAAACCATCCTCCAGGTTAAACCGCATCTGATAACCAAATACACTTAAAGTACCGGTACCGGTCCGGTCGTGTTTCACCTTCCCCTTTTCGAGCACATGTTCCAGAAGGTCAAGATATTGTTTCATAAAAAATCAGGTTGAATCAGCCAAGAATCATACCCACAATAGTAGCTGATAACAAAGAAGCTATCGTACCTCCCAATAAAGCTCTCATGCCAAATTCTGATAGCCATTTACGTTTACCCGGTGCCAGTGATCCGATTCCGCCCACCTGAATACCAATGGAAGCAAAATTGGCGAATCCGCATAACATATAAGTCGCCATGAGAATCGATTTATCCTGGAAAAAGAGTCCGGCGTCTTTCATGGCAGCCAGACTGGTATATCCCACAAATTCACTGGCAATCAATTTCTCTCCGGCCAGTTGACCAACCAATGCCATATCCTGTGGACAAACTCCGATCACCCACATCAGGGGACTGAAAAGATATCCCAGGATGAACTGGAGATTCAGACCCTGGTACCGCCCAGCAGTCATACTGAGTATCAGGTTATTCAGGTGCACCCAGTCTCCGATTTTAAATAAAATATAATTGGCCATGGCTATAAAAGCAAAGAAAACCAACAGCATGGCTCCCACCACAGCAGCCAGTTTCAAACCTTCCATGGTTCCTTTACTGATGGCATCCAACAAGTTATCTCCAAACCGTGCTTTATCTACCTCTACCGTATCGTCAACTTTTTCGTTCTGAGGATAAAGTATCTTGGCAATAATCACTGCCCCGGGGGCTGCCATAACCGATGCTGCCAGCAGGTGCTTGGCAAATATGAGTCGCTGAGCCGGATCATCACCTCCCAAAAATCCAATGTATGCAGCCATAACTCCACCAGCTACGGTAGCCATCCCCGCAATCATAACCAGGAGTATCTCTGAACGGTTCATGCTTTCGAGGTACCCTTTAATCATCAAAGGAGACTCATTCTGACCCAGAAAAATGTTGCCGGCGACAGCAAGACTTTCTGCTCCGGAGAGCCTGAAGGCTTTGGCTAACAACCAGGCAAGTGCCCATACCACTTTCTGTATGATACCCAAATAAAAAAGCACACTGGTCAATGCAGCAAAAAAGATGATGGTCGGTAAAATCTGAAAAGCAAAAATCGAACCTACCGTGTGCACATTCATTAAACTACCAAATAAAAATTCAGACCCAACCTTGGTAAAATCCAGTATAACTACGAAAATCTTTCCGGCAGTTTCAAAAATCACCTGTACCGGCCTGACCAGCAATACCCCTATGGCCAAAGTCACCTGAATGACCAACCCATAACCCACGACTTTCCATGATATCCCTTTACGATTGACGCTGAATAACCATGCAATCCCAATCAATACGAGCATTCCGAAAAGCCCCCGGAGTATATTTACCGGACGGATTACCGGCCGCTCTTCGATGTTACGATGTAGCAAATTGGAATGGGCTCCCCCAGACTCACTCTTCGGCTCAACCTGAACCTGTTCCACTTTTGCCTGTACCACCGTATCTGCAGCAACAGGCCTTTGTTGCGCCCTGCCAATAAATGAACCAATAAAAATAATGGCGCTGAACGCCAACACAAGATACCAGATTTTTTTCATGATTTTTCTTTGCGTCGCTTGATTTCATCACGGATATCAGAGGCCTGTTCGTAGTTTTCCAATCTAACAGCATCATCCAGCATCTGCTGTAACTCCTCATCACTATGTTTTGCCCATTTGTCTTCGGTCTGAGTCGCTTCTTCAATATCCTTCATCTCCTCCTCTTTAAGATCATCCAGAATGATCCCTGCTTTTTCAATAATCTCACGCGTGGTAAAAATCGGACACTGAAAACGAAGCGCCAAAGCCACTGCATCAGAAGTACGACTGTCAATAGTAATCAAATTGGACCCATCATAAAAACTCAACTCTGCATAAAAAATCCCCTCTTCCAACTTACTGATAAATACTTCCTTCAGTTCTACACCCACAGCAAGGGCAAAATTTCGAAAAAGATCATGCGTTAACGGCCTTGGAGGTTTGAGCTCCTCCAAATATAATGCAATGGATTGAGCCTCAAATGCGCCAATCATGATCGGAATACGCTTCTTTCCGTTCTCTTCTGCCAATACCAAAGCATAACTGCCGGTTTGTGTCTGACTGTAGGTCAACCCTATAATCCGCAATCTGACTTTTTCAGCCATTTCAGCTATTTTTGGTAAATGTATCAAAAAGTTTCTCATTTCTCCAGATGAAATATTCAACAGAACTCTTTGCTGATTTGTTGAAACTTTTATACCTTTGCAGACCCTATTAATGATAGTAATCAGTATAGTATTAAGCGATGTACGCAATAGTTGAAATAGCCGGACAACAATTCAAGGTTGAAAAAGACCAGAAGGTTTTGGTACACCGGTTAGAAAATGAAGAAGGCAGCCAGGTTGAATTCGACCGGGTACTGCTACTGGATCAGGATGGAAAAATCAAGGTGGGCAATCCGGTTGTCAAAGGCGCCAAAGTTTCGGCTAAAATAATCTCCCACTTGAAAGGGGAGAAAGTAAAAGTCTTTAAGAAAAAACGCAGGAAAGGATACCAGACCCTGAACGGCCATCGTCAGTATCTGACACAGATCCAGGTGGATGACATCCTGCTTGCCTAATATTTAATCCTACAACCATGGCACATAAGAAAGGAATGGGTAGTACCCGGAACGGTCGTGAATCAGAAAGCAAACGTCTGGGAGTCAAAGTTTACGGAGGCCAATTAGCCAGAGCAGGTAACATCATCGTCCGCCAGCGCGGCACGCAACACCACCCCGGTAATAATGTGGGAATGGGTAAAGATCACACCCTCTTTGCTTTAATTGACGGTAAGGTTGTATTTGCCAAGAAAAGAAATAACCGCTCTTACGTTTCTGTAGAACCGGTTGATATTACTGCACCCGAAGCCAAGTAAATAAATTTATTTGCCTTATATTTTTCAGACTCCTGGATGAAGCCGAAAAGGCAGAATTCAGGAGTTTTTCTATTTTTATTCAACCAAAAGAGAAACCGGTATGCTGCCACTTAAACTTATCCAGGAACAACCCGAATGGGTCATCGAAAGACTGAAAATAAAAAATTTCGATGCAAACGATCTGATCCCCAAGATAATATCCCTGGATAACCAACGGAAATCCATACAACAACAACTGGATGAACTCCTGGCCGAACTTAACCGGATATCAAAAGAGATCGGCCAACTGTATCAACAAGGAAAAACCGGTGAAGCAAACCGGGCAAAAGAGCGGACTACCGAATTGAAAGATCAAAGCCGTCTATTGAAAGAACAGCACACCCGCCTTGAAAATGATCTTCAAACCCATCTTATTCAACTTCCCAATATACCCGACGAATCAGTTCCTCCCGGTCACTCCGCCGAAGAAAACCAGGAAGTCAGAACCGGAGGAATTATCCCTGATTCAATATCCGGCCTTTTACCCCACTGGGAGTTAGCCAAACAATATCAATTGATCGATTTTGACCTGGGCTCAAAATTAACCGGTGCCGGTTTCCCGGTTTACCAGCAACAGGGCGCACACCTGCAACGAGCACTGATCAATTTCTTTCTTGATGAGGGAATCCGGGCAGGATACCGTGAAATTCAGCCCCCGATTGTGGTGAATGAGGATTCTGCCTTCGCCACGGGACAACTTCCTGATAAAGAAGGACAAATGTATCATCTTGATGTAGATGATCTCTATCTGATCCCTACAGCTGAAGTACCGGTGACCAATATTTTTCGTAATGAAATTTTAATGGCTGATCAGTTGCCGGTAAAATACATCGCATACACCCCCTGCTTTCGGCGCGAAGCCGGATCCTGGGGAAGTCATGTACGTGGTTTGAACCGGCTGCATCAGTTTGATAAAGTTGAAATCGTACAAGTCCGCCATCCTGATAACTCTTACCAAGGTCTTGATGAAATGGTAAACTATGTTGAATCACTGGTGAAAAAACTGGAATTACCCTACCGGATAATGCGCCTTTGTGGTGGTGATCTCAGCTTTACTTCAGCATTGACTTACGATTTTGAAGTTTATTCTGCCGGTCAGGGACGGTGGCTCGAAGTCTCTTCGGTTTCAAATTTTGAGGATTTTCAAGCCAATAGACTGAAACTCAGATTTAAAGAACAAAACGAAAAACGCACAAAACTTGCCCACACACTAAATGGGAGTGCACTGGCCCTCCCCAGAATTGTGGCAGCATTGCTTGAAAACTTTCAAACACAGGATGGGATTAACCTTCCTGAAGCCTTAAAACCCTATACCGGGTTTGACCGGATTATTTCATGAAAAGAACAATTCTGATTTTCCTGTTCCTTCCTGTATGGTTGACGCTACACAGCCAAAACAACCATCCAAATCTCGCATTCGAATATTACCGAAACAGCAAATGGGAGAAAGCAGCTCCTCTCTTTCTTGAAATTTACAAAAACAATAAAGCACCCACGTACCTACACTATTATGTTCGGTGCATGATCGAACTAAAACAGTATGACACCGCTATTAAAATTCTAAAAAAAACTTTAAAAGAACGGCGGGATCCCACATTCAATATCGAAATCGGATATGTATATGAAGTCAGCGGAAACCGTAAAGAAGCAGAACGTTACTATCAGTTGCCTTTCCGGAATTTTCCACAAAACCCAACAGCCATACGAAACCTGGGCAATACGTATGAAGCTTATCTTAAATTCTCCTACGCAGAAAACACTTACAAAACCGGACGGACCGTCCTGGGCGACTCCAATGCATTCAGACTTGAACTGGGTAATGTGTACAGCGCCCAGAGAAGATACCCTGAAATGCTTGAAGAGTACTTTAACTGGGTACTGACAGAGCCCCGGTATGTAGCTACACTCACCCATATGCTGGCTAATGCCAAAAATTCCGATATTGACGGCAACCTGATGAAACTGGTCAGGGAAAAAGCATATACATATATTCAAAAATTCCCCGGTCTGCCCGCTTTTAATGAAATTCTAATCTGGGTCATGACTGAAGAGGGGGCCTATGAGGATGCCATCCGGCAATCCATTGCTCTGGATAAAAGATTCAGAGAAGATGGTCGCAGAGTGCTGAACCTCGCCAGGATTGCCCGACAGTCATGCTCATACCCTGCTGCACTCACAGGTTACCAGTATCTGATCAACCGCGGACCGGTAACCCACAACGCGAACCGCCGGATGAATGTTCGAAGCCGGATTCCTGTAT
>JAGHDB010000158.1 GCA_021160155.1 Bacteroidales bacterium
ATTACCACGTTAATAACTCTTTATATGATTTTTTAATTTTTCAATAACCATGAAAACCATATTGTTTCATCTCATTGTTTCTATAATTATCCTGTTTGGTTCATCTTACACTACAGCACAAATTTCGAATTCTTCATTCTCGTCTGCTTTGACCGTATCTCCTGAGACTACTCTCTGGTACCAGCAACCTGCTTCAAAATGGGAGGAGTGCCTTCCGGTTGGTAACGGAAGATTGGGCGCCATGTGGTTTGGGGATATAGCGGCAGATAAAATCCAATTTAATGAAGAGACCTATTGGTCGGGAGGACCTTACAGTACAGTTGTCAAAGGTGGGTACAAAGTTCTACCCGAGATTCAACGACTTGTATTTGAAGATAAGCACCTTGAAGCGCACAACCTCTTTGGACGGTATCTAATGGGTTATCCGGTTGAGCAACAAAAGTATCAGAATATGGGATGGCTCTATTTCGATTACCCGGACCTGGGAGAAGAAAATAAAATTGCTCCGGGATTTTACCTGAGAAGCCTGGATCTTACCAATGCTATTGCCCGTGTTGCTTTTAAAAAAGATGGAGTAACCTATTTTCGTGAAATGTTTGTATCACCGGTAGATCAGGTGATTGCCATACACTTATGGGCCGACAAACCGGGGAAGCTGACCTTTGACCTGCAATTGCGGGGTGAGCGAAATCAAACCCATTCGAATTATGCAACTGATTATTTCAAAATGGATGTAGTGGATCATAATCAGTTGGTTTTGATCGGTAAATCAGCGGATTATATGGGAGTTCCCGGAAGAATCAGATACGAAGCAAGAGCTGTTGTGAATGCTGCAGGAGGAGAACTGACTCAGGGTATTCAAAAATTAAAAATCAGAGGAGCGGACGAAGTGACCATTTATCTTGTTGCAGCCACCAATTTTGTCAATTACCGCGAAGTTTGGGCCGATCCTCACGAACGGGTTATAAATGACCTGCGACGCCTTAAAACCAAAACGTACGATCAGATAAAAAAAACTCATATAGCAGCCCATCAGAAATTATTTAACCGCCTGACTATCAAATTACCTACAACGGAGAATTCGCTGCTGCCTACTGATATCCGACTGGCAAAAGACCAAATACAGCCGGATCCTTCCCTGGCGGCACTGGCTTACCAGTTTGGCCGTTACCTGATGATCTCTTCTTCAAGGCCGGGTACACAACCTGCTAATCTTCAGGGAATTTGGAATAAAGACCAGAACCCTTCCTGGGATTCAAAATACACTACTAATATTAATACAGAAATGAATTACTGGGCCGTTGAGTCTGCTAATCTTTCTGAATGTGCCCTGCCACTAATGAAAATGATCCTGGAACTGACCGACCAGGGTAGCCAGGTGGCCAGAGAACATTATGGAGCACGTGGATGGGTGTTTCACCAAAATACGGATATCTGGCGGGTGGCAGCTCCTATGGACGGACCTACATGGGGAACCTTCACTACCGGTGGAGCATGGTTGTGTACACATATCTGGGAACATTATGCCTATACCCGTGATCTGAGTTTTCTACAGACTTATTATCCGGTAATCAAAGGTGCGGCACAATTCTTTTTGGATTTTCTCGTGACAGAACCAAAAACCGGATGGCTGGTGACCAATCCGTCAACCTCTCCTGAGAATTTTCCTGCTAGTGCGGATAACGGTAAATATTTCGATGAAGTGACCGGCGGATATCGACCCGGTACGACTATTTGTTATGGATCAACAATTGATATACAAATTATTACGGATCTTTTTACTGAAGTATCGGAAGCATCGAAGATTCTGGGTGTGGATGAAAACTTTCGCCACCAATTGGAAAATGCAAGATCAAAACTTCCTCCGATGCAGGTCGGTCGTGATGGAATGTTGCAGGAATGGGCTGAAGATTGGGGACAGCTTGAGAAACAACACCGCCACTTTTCACACCTCTACGGAATCTATCCGGGGTATGTAATCTCACCGGTGAAAACTCCCGAATTGATCGGTCCGGTTAAAAAAGTGCTGGAACAGAGAGGGGATGGGGGAACCGGATTTTCAAGAGGCTGGAAAATGGCCATTTGGGCACGTTTGTTCGATGGAAATCATGCCTATAAAATTTTCAGAGGATATCTCAAAGAACAGTGTTACCCTTCCATGTTTGCAAAATGCTATACACCTCTTCAGGTGGATGGCTCTTTTGGAGTGGAAGCCGGGATTAATGAGATGCTGGTGCAGTCTCATGAGGGGTATATTGAACTGCTCCCTGCGTTGCCGGCTGAATGGAGTGATGGAGCATTCTCCGGGGTTTTGACCAGAGGTGGTTTTATACTGGATTTCTCCTGGAATAATGGTCGTCTGACCCATCTGTCGCTATTTTCAAAAGCTGGTGGAACCTGCCGGATCAAACTCCCGGGAAAAATAACCGTAAAATCAGGTAAAAGAGTGGTCAAAAGAAAAACGGCCACAACCGTCATGCTGACCTTTAATACAAAACCCGGACAAACCTATGAGATACTCGGATTCAAATAATTGACCTGCAACAACAAAATACCTCGATTATGAAAAACAAATTACTCCTTTCCTGCCTGGTACTACTGATCAGTCTGCCTTTAACTCTTCGGGCGCAATCTGAATTGACCCTTGAAGATATTTTCGTGAACGGAACCTATCGCCTGAAAGGGTTCGGTCCGGCCCGCTGGATGGAAGGCGGTAAATATTATACAACTATTGAAAAATCTAAAGAAGTCAGAGGAAGTGATATTGTCAGGTACGAAACCAAATCAGGCAAAAGAGAGGTCCTGGTTTATGCCTCCGACCTGATACCCAGGGGAGCTGCCCGGCCATTGAGCATCTCTGATTATATCTGGTCATCCAACGGACAGAAATTAATGATCTTTACCAACACACGAAAAGTGTGGAGATATCATACCCGAGGCGACTACTGGATACTGGATCTGGCTACGAAAAAACTCAGGCAACTGGGTAAAACGGTACCGGCTACCACTATGATGTTTGCTAAATTCTCTCCGGATAATAAAAAGGTGGGATTTGTCAGCCGGCAGAATATTTACGTGGAAGATCTTAAAACAGGAGCAACCCGGCAGATCACAAACGACGGTGGTGGCTATATCATCAACGGAACCTTTGATTGGGTGTATGAAGAGGAACTAAACTGCCGGGATGGTTTCCGCTGGAGCCCGGATAGTAAATATATTGCTTACTGGCAGTCAAATACTGAAGGAATCGGTACTTTTTACCTGATCAATAATCTTGATTCTATTTATCCGAAACTGATACCGATTCCTTATCCGAAAGTGGGAACCACTAATGCTGCAGTGAAAATAGGGGTGGTCCCGGTCACCGGCGGCGTAACCGAATGGTTTGATATTCCTGGTGACCCCCGTAATCATTACCTGGCAAGAATGGAATTCGCTGACAGTCCGGATGAAGTCATGATCCAGCAGTTGAACCGTCTTCAAAACACCAACAGAGTGATGCTGGGAAACATTCATACGATGGCTTTGAAAACTGTTTTGGTGGATCAGGATAAAGCCTGGGTGGATATTCATGATGATACCAAGTGGATGGACGGTGGAAAATATTTTACCTGGAGTAGTGAAAAAGACGGATGGTTACATCTCTATCGTGTCAGTCGTAACGGCAAAGAGGTGTTGGATGTTACTCCCGGTGAATTTGACGTGGTCAGTATCCAGTGTATTGATGAAAAGGGTGGATACGTCTATTTTATTGCCTCTCCTGATAACCCGATCCAAAGGTACCTGTTCAGAAGCCGGTTAAACGGGAAAGGCGGGCTTGAGCGGATCACACCGGTTGACCAACCCGGACAGCACAGCTATCAGGTCTCCCCGGATGCTTCTTTTGCCATTCATACTTACTCCAGTCACCTCGTTCCCAACACGATTGACCTGGTTACCCTGCCAAAACACAAATCCTTGCGTATGCTTGAAGATAATCAGGCATATAAGGATAAATATGCCCGTCTTGGCCTTCGCCCGAAGGAGTTTTTCAGGGTTCCGGTTGCCGAAGGAGTGGATCTGGATTGCTATATGATCAAACCAAAAAACTTTAATCCTGCTAAAAAATACCCGGTAATCTTTAATATTTATGGAGAACCGGCCGGCGCTACCGTTCAGGATAACTGGAGTGGAGGAGACCTGTATAACCAATACCTGGCCCAAAAGGGATACATAATTATGAGTGTGGATAACCGGGGTACTAAAACACCCCGTGGCCGGGCGTGGCGTAAAAGCATCTACCGGCAAATCGGAATTCTTGCCAGTAAAGACCAGGCTGCTGCAGCCAAACAGATTATCAAACGGTATCCTTTCGTGGATGCCGACAGGATCGGTGTTTATGGATGGAGCGGAGGAGGTTCCATGACTCTGAACTGTATGTTCCGATATCCCCATATCTACAAGACCGGTATTGCCATCGCTTTTGTTTCCCACCAGAAACTGTACGACACGGCCTACCAGGAACGATATATGGG
>JAGHDB010000089.1 GCA_021160155.1 Bacteroidales bacterium
CCTTTACATTCAGCCTTCAGGGATTCAAAAAGAGCCACATCCGGAGGCATAATAATTAACAACTGCGAGGCTTTACCAAAATTTGGCGGTGAAAAGGATATGGGAGTTTCAAAACCACGATAGTACTCCATCCGTCGATAGAAATCCGGATGAGAATGACCGGTCTCATAATAATGATAATGATGGTTATCCGGTACCGGTGCCAATACTTTAAAAGATATCCCTTTCGATTGAAAAAGTGCAGCCAGTTCACGCACCTTTTCTGCAGGCAGCGAATGAGTAGTCAAAATCTCACGCGTTTGAAAATTCATCACCCCAACGCCCGAACTAAAAACAAGATAATCAACAGGGAAATCATCCCTTATCACCCGGCTGAAGGAGAAGGGAGAACGACCGGTAGCAATTACCCGTACTACACCGTTCTCTTTAAGATCCGTTAAGGTTTTGTAGTCTTCAGCACTTACGGTGCGGTCAGAACGTAACAATGTGCCGTCAAGATCGGTGATAACCATTTTGATCATTAGAAGAATCTCGGAAATTGCTTACTTTGCAAAAATGTGATTTTATTCTAAACGATGGCAAAAATTAAACATTATCTCTCATTAATTGTTTTTACCCATACAATTTTTGCCCTGCCTTTTGCCCTTACCGGTTTTTTTCTGGCCATCCGTTATGATGGGTATCCATTGTACTGGATGACCTTTTTCTGGATTTTACTCTGTATGGTTTTTGCCCGTAGTGCCGCTATGGGATTCAATCGCTGGGCCGACCGCAAGTGGGATGCAAAAAACCCACGGACAGCGGGCAGAGAAATTCCGAAAGGCATCATCACCAGTCGGTCGGCGCTGATATTTTCTTTGATCAACGGGGTTCTTTTTATTGTATCCGCCGGCATGCTCAACCGGCTCTGCTTCTATCTTTCTCCGATTGCCCTGTTTGTGATTCTGGGGTACAGCTATACCAAAAGATTTACCCGCTGGTCTCATTTGATACTGGGACTGGGGCTTTCGCTGGCACCTATAGGCGCCTATCTTGCTGTAGCACAACGGTTCGCTTTGATTCCACTACTCTTCTCCCTGGTTGTTCTTACCTGGGTCAGCGGATTTGATATTATATATGCTTTACAGGATACCGAATTTGACCGCGCAAATAACCTCAACTCAATTCCTTCAAAACTGGGTAAAAAAAGGGCCCTGGGAGTTTCGGTACTGCTTCATCTGGTTACGGCTGTTACCGTTGGAGTAATAGGAATCTACGGTCATTTCGGGATATTGTTCTGGACAGGCGCCGGATTATTTATCCTGATGCTAATATACCAGCACCGGATTGTTTCCCCGATAGATCTGAGCCGGGTGAACCGGGCCTTTGGTACCACTAACGGGATAGCCAGTGTGGTATTTGCCCTGTTCGTGATCCTCGAACTCTATTTTCACTGATTAAAGGTAAAATTTGAATCCTACTGCCAGGGATTCAAGAAACTGAATCCGCTTGCCTTCACCCACCTTCACTTTTCTCCCATCCTGAACCTCATAAAGCGGGAGTAATATATCATCATCATAGATCAGATGCGTTTTAATCCTGGTAGTCAGGTACTTGTTCACTTTCAGATCCAATATCATCCTCCAGTCGACATCAATCTTTTCAGGATGGTACATATAATTTGAAAAAAGAGTCAATTGGGTAAACATATTGACATTCTTAAATAACACTGTTTTATACTCTCCGTAAAACTGGGCGCCCAACTCAGGCCGGATCCGTTGACCCGGTTTCAGGCCATACCGTTTTTTGTTGATCATTACGGTATCCAATACAGCGGTAAATTTAGAAGCTGCCGGAGAAAATTTCAATTTCAGATTCTTTTCAGGACGGTATTCCATACCCAGGTTCAGTGTGAAAATCCCCGGCGCCATGAATTTTGAAACCGGAATCGAATCATTCGGATAGGCATATCCTTTGAATGTCTGTGTCAGTATCCCTACTCCCAGCGAATATTCATAATTCTGAAAAGCTTTATGGTTAAAACTGGATTTAATTTCAATCCGGTCCTGACTCTTCCTGAAAGTTTGTAACTCCTGCTTTTGAATTCCCTGAGTATATTGAAAAGTATTATACCACCGGATATGACCTTTTTTAAAGTTTGCCCGGGTTTTAATATCGGAAGTAAATGCGATGCTGCTGTTCCCTCCTTTTGCCCAATGAGAAAAAGCTACCTGGCTAACCAGCAGGTTAAATTCAGACCCAAGGTCCCACAGTTGGGGAGGGTATTGCGGCACTTTCTTTTTTTGTATTGTAATCTGATCCAGTTCTTTATGATGTGGCCTGATCATTTCAGGAGACGCAGTCCTTTTTAACAGTTGGGTTAACATCAGGTCATCCCCCACCCATATATACACGGTATTTTTATTCAATGAACGCATAAAAATCTTGGCCGAATCCAACCGGCTGTTCATTACGAAAAAAGCCACTGAATCCATCTTCCCTTTCTTCAACACAAACGGAATGGTATCCTGCCGGGCATTTAAAAATTTGAGATATATTGAATCATTGGCCAGATGATTCATTAGTTGAAACATTGAAAATCGAAGCCTCTCGGGAGAACGGGTACGTGTGGAATCATCGAAAACCTCATCCAGTAAACGCCCTATCGATCTTCTCAGGGAGTCTTTATCAATCAGATAGATCGAATCCCTAAGCGACCATCGTGCATCGCGGTTAAATTCCATCGCTGTACGTGCAGCCCGGTTTCTGTTTACAGAATCGGTATGCATTTGAAGCAGCAACTCGCGGTAGGTTTGTGTCAAAGAGTCTTTTTCTTTCTCAAGAATATGTACACGACTTGCAAGGAACAAGGAATCAAGCGTATTTTGTAGTAGCAGTGAATCTTTAATGCGCAGTAAGTGTCTTAGTGAATCCACACTCAACCTGATGGTATCAGGCGACGCGGGACGAACCTGTTGCCAGGAACCGGCCAGTAATGGAACAAATAAAATTATGAATATCAAGCAGCTTACCAGTCGTTTTTCCATTCTTTAATAGGATCACAATTAGAAATAACAAAGATAATAAACCCCACGCATAATCTGTAAAAATGAAACGGGGCATGAAGAATAATATTTTAATAAACACAAGAGAGCAGGAGGAAATATTAAATTATTAACTTTGTATTGGTAAATGATTCATGGTATGTTCATTTCCAGAACAATAAAGATCTTTCCAAAGCAATTGTACCGCAACATCAAACGGCGCGACCGGTTTGCCTGTTGATTTTGACGCACTGCTCCGGTCGTAATAAACCATTGCTTTATTTGACCGGCAATTCTACTCCATTTTTTCTTAATTCTTTATCCGTTGGTCATGAAACTTCCATTTGCCGAACCGTACAAAATTAAATCTGTTGAATCAATTTCACGCAGTACCAGATCTGAACGCACTGAATGGATCCGTTCAGCACACTACAATATTTTTCAACTCAAGAGCCATCAGGTATTTATTGACCTGTTAACTGATTCAGGCACCGGAGCTATGAGCGACCGGCAATGGGCAGCCATTATGACCGGCGACGAATCCTATGCCGGATCGCGCTCATTTGACGAGTTGCATTCAACGGTTCAGGAACTAACGGGGTTCCCTTATCTTTTACCAACCCATCAGGGAAGAGCGGCCGAGAATGTCCTTTTTTCGGTTTTGGTCAAAGAAGGTGACCACATACCGGGCAACGCTCATTTCGATACCACTAAAGGACATATTGAGTTCAGAAAGGCTCATGCAGTGGATTGTACGGTAGATGAAGCATATGACCCCGTTAATCCCTATC
>JAGHDB010000388.1 GCA_021160155.1 Bacteroidales bacterium
CTCACTTCTTTGGGCCTTGCTCTTTTCTCGGTGGTTGCGGTTGTCACACTGGGTTTTTTTCTGTTTCATAAAGAGCTGGAACAATCAAACAAAGTAGCCGGGATGCTGATCGGTGTGTACACGGGGGGCACGCCCAATATGGCCGCACTGAAAACAGCTCTCGGCGTGGATAATAATATTTTTATTCTGACGCACACCAGTGATATGGCGTTGGGCGCAATCTTTCTCTTTTTCCTGCTTTCGATTGCTCAAAGAACGTTGCACCTGGTATTACCCCCATTTACAAAAAGTAAAAAAGTTGAAAAAGTATCTCAATATGTTGCTGACGCTGAATTTGACTCATTCGAGGGAATTTTTAAAAGAAAAACCGTGTTTCCCCTGCTGGGTGCTTTGGGATTATCCATTTTGATCTTTGCTGCCGGTGCCGGGATTATGACCCTGGTACCCGAGAAATCCCAAACTGTCATCGTAATCCTGATTATTACAACCTTTGGTATTGCACTCTCATTTGTTCCGCGGATTAATAAAATTGAGAAATCTTTCCAGCTCGGTATGTACCTGGTAGTAGTTTTTAGTATGGCTGTTGCCTCCATGGCTAATATTCATAAGTTGCTATCAATCACACCTGAACTATTTCTTTATGTAGCACTGGCCTATTTCGGTAGTCTGACCTTGCATGTTTTACTCAGCCGGATCTTTAAGATTGATGCGGATACGGTGATCATCACCATGACCGGTCTGCTTTATTCTCCGCCGTTTGTACCGGCCGTGGCCGCAGCCATCAAAAACAAGGAGGTTATTTTGAGCGGTATCACTGTAGGTCTGATCGGTTATGCTTTGGGTAATTACCTGGGAGTCACACTTTCTTATATTCTCAGTAACTGGATGTAGGGTAAGGTTTAGAAGGTTTAGAAAGTTTAGAAAGTTTAGTAAGTTTAGTAATTATGAACCGCACATCAGCTTTGTATCTGCTAAGGCAAAAGATGGTTGCTGAAAAGTTAGATGCCTATATTCTGCCCTCATCAGATCCTCACCAGAGCGAGTATATCCCGGATCACTGGCAATTTCGGGCCTGGTTTTCAGGATTTACGGGATCTGCCGGTACGATAGTTGTAACACGTGATTTTGCCGGCCTGTGGACTGACTCAAGGTATTTCATCCAGGCGGCAAAACAGTTGGAAGGTTCCGGAATTGAACTGGTTAAACTAAAAACACCCCATACACCCGAATTCATTGACTGGCTTGGCAAAACACTCTCACCGGGCAAACGGGTGGGTTTTGACAGCCGGTTTTTTACGGTAGCCATGGTACGCCTGATGCAGCAGTCTTTTAAAGATAAAGGCATTAAACTGGTAGCCGGACCGGATCTTTTGACCCCGTTATGGAAAAACCGCCCCGCTTTACCGGATCATCCGGTTATCAGCTATGATATCCGATACGCCGGACTCTCCAGGGTAGATAAGATAAACCTGGTAAAAGAAAGATTACGCGGGAAAGGAGGTGAGTACCATCTGATTACTACACTGGATGATATTGCCTGGTTGCTCAACCTGCGGGGTAATGACGTTGATTTCTGTCCGTTCTTCGTCAGTTACGCCCTGATTGGTCCTGAAAAAACCTGGCTCTTTATCGACCCGTCAAAAGTTCCGGATACATTAAAAAAACAGCTTGCCGCAGAAGGAATTGTTCTTAAACCATACGATCAGATAAGCAGTTTCCTTGAAGCGCTGCCTACGGATTCCAATCTCTATTTCGATCCCGGACGTACAAGCCAAACCCTGTATGATGCAATTCCTGAGAAAATGAAACGCATTGAGGGAATAAACCTGACCACTTTGTTAAAATCAATCAAGAACCCGGTAGAGATCCGGCAACTGAAAGAGGTCATGATCCGTGACGGAGTAGCCTGGGTGAAATTACTGTATTGGCTGGATCAAGAACTGAAACAACATCATAAACTCACCGAACTATCTATAGCACAACAGATTGCAATATTCAGGTCAGAACAAAAAGATTACCGGGGAGAAAGTTTTCATCCCATCTCCTCCTACAACTGGCATGGCGCCGTGATTCATTACAGCGTTAATGCCGAAGAATCATTAACTGTTCATCCGGATGGAATTTTCCTGCTCGACAGTGGGGGGCATTACCTTGGAGGCACTACCGATACCACACGTACCATTTCCTTATCAAAACCTACTGCAGAACAAAAGGCACATTTTACCAGGGTGTTAAAAGGAACACTGGGTATATCGATGTTGAAATTTCCCCGCGGAACCAAAGGGTTTCAAATGGATGTGTTGGCAAGGCAATCCTTATGGAAATCCGGACTTAACTACGGGCATGGCACCGGGCATGGAGTGGGCTCTTATCTGAGTGTACATGAAGGACCGCAAACCATTGGCACTTCAGCTTCGGGTAATCAGAACATCATTTTTGAACCCGGAATGGTAACTACTGTGGAGCCCGGTATTTATCTTGAAGGAGCTTATGGTATCCGTACCGAGAATATGACATTGGTAGTAGAAGATGAAGAGAATGAGTTTGGCCGGTTTTATCGTTTTGAAACTCTGACCCTGGTACCTATTGATCAGAATTTAATTGACACTTTCCTGCTGACCCGGGATGAAATCGACTGGTTGAATCGTTACCACAAGAGAGTATTTCAAACACTGGCTCCTTTATTAACTCCCGATGAGCAATTGTGGCTGAAGCAAAAAACACAACCATTAACTTAGATCCCTGATATGAATCTGTTAATTCACCATATCAAACAACTGATCCGGGCAACCGATCAACCAGGTAATAAGCTGGCCGGCAAAGAGATGCGTAATCTTCCCGTCTTAAAAAATGCTTATGTCTGGATCAAGGACGGGATCATTCACGATTGGGGTTCCATGAACCGCTGCCCGGAGTTGAATATTCAGAAACTGGACGCTTCCGGCCGCGTGGTGATGCCGGCATTTTGTGATTCACATACTCATCTTGTGTACAGTGGCAGTCGTGAAAGAGAGTACGTGGATAAAATCCGCGGGCTCTCCTATGAAGAAATTGCCCGCCGGGGTGGCGGTATCAATCAAAGTGCATTGAGACTTCGTAATGTATCTGAAGAGCAGCTTTTTGAAGAGTCCATGGAGCGTGTAAATGAAATTATCTCGCAGGGTACCGGAGCCGTAGAAATTAAAAGCGGTTACGGATTAGATACTTCGTCAGAGCTGAAAATGCTGCGGGTCATTCGCCGGATCAAAGAAGCCTCTCCACTGACTATCCGGTCAACCTTTCTGGGTGCTCATGCGGTACCTATTGAATTCAAAGGACAACAGAAAACATACGTGGATAAGGTCATCAATGAAATGTTACCAGAGGTTGCAGGTGAAGGACTGGCAGATTTTGTGGATGTTTTCTGCGACCGTGGTTTTTTCACCACCGAAGAGACCGGACGTATCCTGGAAGCCGCTGCCAAATATGGCCTCCGGCCGAAAATCCATGCCAATGAACTGGATTTTTCAGGAGGCATACAGGTAGGGGTTCAATACCATGCCCTGTCAGTAGATCATTTAGAATGCACAGGTGAAGAGGAGATTGCTTCCCTTTTGAAATCGGATACCATGCCTACACTGTTACCAGGTGCGGCATTTTTCCTGAACATGAAGTGGCCGCCGGCCCGGAAAATGATTGATGCCGGACTCCCGGTAGCCCTTGCATCTGATTACAATCCGGGATCAGCCCCATCCGGAAATATGCAATTTATTCTTTCTCTTGCCGGTATTGCACTGAAAATGTTACCTGAAGAAGCCATTCATGCGGCTACTCTTAACGGAGCCTATGCCATGGGCGTTGAAGGAGAACTGGGGAATATCACCCGTGGCAAAAAGGCCAACCTGCTGATAACGGCCAGAATTCCCGGGTATGAATTTCTCTCTTATGCCTTTGGATCGGATTTGGTATCATCTGTTATTATTAACGGTAAACTTGTATCAAACAAACAGATATGAAAAATCAACTGATTGAATGTGTTCCCAATTTTAGTGAAGGGATCCGTCTTGATGTCATCAAAGAGATTACCGATCAAATCGAATCGGTACCAGGTATCAAACTATTGGATACCGATCCGGGCCAGGCAACCAACCGGACGGTGGTCACATTCGTAGGACCTCCGGAAGCGGTAATTGAAGCAGCTTTTCTGGCTATCCGCAAAGCCGGAGAAATCATTGATATGCGCCATCACAAGGGAGCCCACCCGAGGTTCGGAGCCACTGATGTATGTCCTTTGGTACCGGTTGCCGGTATTACCATGGATGAAGTAGTCAGCTTTGCCCGTAAACTGGCTCAAAGGGTGGGTGAAGAACTGGCTATCCCGGTCTATTGTTATGAGTTTGCAGCTTTTGAGGAGAAAAGACACAATCTGGCAAATGTCAGAAGCGGTGAGTATGAAGGACTTAAAGACAAGCTGAAAGATCCTTCATGGAAACCTGATTTCGGTCCGGCTACTTTTAACCCTCAAACCGGAGCCATTGCAATTGGTGCAAGAAACTTTTTAGTAGCCTATAATATCAATCTGAACACAACCTCTGTTCGCAGAGCCAATTCAGTCGCATTTGATATCAGGGAAGCGGGACGTGTCAAACGCGAAGGAGATCCGGTTACCGGTAAGATCGTTCGCGACAAAGAAGGAAATCCCGTGAAAATACCGGGTACATTGAAAAAAGTCAAAGCCATCGGATGGTACATCGAAGAGTATGGTATCGCACAGATCTCCATCAATTTAACTGACATCACCGTTACCCCGGTTCATATTGCTTTTGATGAGACGTGTCAGAAAGCCCGGGAACGCGGTATGCGGGTCACCGGGTCGGAGCTGGTCGGTCTGATTCCACTGGAAGCGATGCTTGAAGCGGGAAGGCACTATCTCAAAAAACAGAGACGATCTACCGGGA
>JAGHDB010000063.1 GCA_021160155.1 Bacteroidales bacterium
GGTAAACCAGAATAATGATCAGATCTGCCAGGGGGATGTTGATATGGCTCATGTTCTAAAGATAAAATATAAAAAATTAACTGGCTAATTGATAAAAAAGAATCCGGTCTGTGAGCATAGCCAATACCGAACAGATCCCCAAGAACCAAACCGGTACTTGAATTCTTCTGCAGTGTGTAGTGTCTGAACGGATAGCGCGATAAGCCAATATAGCTGATCCGAGAGCTATGATCAGTGTCACCAGTTTAATGAAAAACAACCAGCGGTTTTGTTTTAATATTATTTCAAGAGAATGATTATCTGGAGGTTGAAGGTTATTAAGAAGGCTCATTTGGATCGGAACCAATATCAGGCTGACAGAAAATAGGAGAATCAGTAAACTGGCAAGGGCTTTTTGCGTGGCCAGTGAACCGCTATTTACCTGCAGAATTAATAACCAGCTGCCACCGAGAATGAATGCAGAAAGATAAAAGGAAGTGGGAGTGTAGAAATTATACCAGGCCGGTTGAGCTGGTAGATAATAAACCCGTACCATAGTGAATATCAGGATTAATCCTGCTATGGCAGTGAGATTAAGAAACAGCCTGAGAAATCTTTTATAAGAGGTGGTGGTGATGCTGATGAGTAATAAAACAAGAAGCAGTCCGATGTACATCAACCCAAAAAGTAATTCGTAACCGAGCCATGTATGACTAAGGTTGAAACCATGCAATGATTGACCCGGGTGAAAAAATGCCCCCCCCATAGCGGCAAGAGAAAGAATAAAGATGCCGGAAATAATACGTGGCATTTTTACCGGGAATGGTGCTTTGTTGATAAACAGGGGATAAAAGACAAAAATATGATACAGAATAATCATCCCCACGGAAGATTGCATTCCGGTAGTAAAAAGTACCAAAGACCAGTCTTGACACATCTGTTTTACTTACTCATTTTTCTGCATCCTGAAAATTTGAGAAGAAAGATATCAGTTTTTCTTTTAAGATAAGCTTTACGGATTCAAAATCCGGTTTTTCCCCAAGCTCTTTTTCCATCGAGGTGACCCCTTTATCAGTGAAACCACAGGGATTGATATAATCGAAATAACTAAGATCAGTAAGGACATTAAATGCAAAACCATGCATGGTAATATGACGACTCGCTCTTACGCCAATGGCACAGATCTTTCGTGCATTCTCTGTTCCCGGATCAAGCCAGACACCTGTCGCACCGGACAGCCTGGTTGCACGGATGCCATAATATGCCAATGTTTGTATGATCACCTCCTCCAAACCTGCAATATATTGTTTGATATGCATCCCGAAATGTTCGAGGTCAAAAATGGGATAGCCTACTATCTGACCCGGTCCGTGATAAGTAATATCACCACCGCGGTTGGTATGATAATAAGTTGCATGAATTGTTTCAAGGAATTCTTTACGAATTAAAAAGTTTCCTGAATCACCGGATTTGCCCAGTGTAAAAACATGAGGATGTTCAACAAACAGAAGAAGATCATCGAGATATATTTGTTGCCCGGGTTCAAGTGAGCGGTTTAATATTTTTTGTTCTACCCGCTCATTGAATAGTTTTTCCTGGTATTCCCATGTTTCTTTGTAATCCATTACTCCAAGGTCATGATAGAGAATCATAGAGAAATGGTTTTGCGAACGTGTTTTTCTGCATGATAGGATGAACGTACCAGGGGATCACTTTCAACGTGCACAAAGCCCTTTGAAAAAGCTGTTTGACGGAGCTCTTCAAACAATTCAGGTTTGATCCACCGGGATACGGGTATGTGATCACGTGTGGGTTGCATGTATTGCCCAAGTGTTAGTACCGAGCATCCGGTTTGAATAAGATCATCCATGGCTTCTTCAACTTCAAAAATTTCCTCTCCTAATCCCAGCATGAGACCTGATTTGGCTACGATTCCTGATTGTGCAATCTGATGAAGCACTGACAAGCTGGTTTCATATTTGGCACGTGAACGTATTTGTGGGGTCAGACGTCGGACGGTTTCTAAATTATGTGAAATAACATCAGGTTGTTCGTTGATAATTTGTTGTATTCTGGATGGCTCTCCGTCAAAATCCGGAATCAATGTTTCCATGGTTATATGGGGATTGACACGCTTTATGGTACGAATGGTATCTGCCCAGAAACCGGCTCCTCCATCGGGCAGGTCATCACGGTCAACCGAAGTGATTACCGCGTGTTTTAAATGCATTTTCAGGATGGTTTCAGCCAAACGAAGCGGTTCGTCCCGATCGGGCGGAGCAGGCTTGCCTGAAGATACACCACAGAATTTACAATTACGGGTGCAAATATCTCCCAGGATTAAAAAAGTAGCTGTTCCTGCACTCCAGCATTCACCGATATTCGGACAGTTACCGCTGGAACAAATAGTGTGCAGATGGTTTAGCGCCACAATATCCCTGGTTTTTCTGAATTGTTCATCCGCCGGAAGTCTGGATCGCATTTTCATCCATTTGGGAAGATGTTGCCTATCATGATCACTCATTAATCTTAATTATTTTGATTCACAAAAATACTCGAAAATGATTATAATGCCGAAAACGATAATCAAAGGGGAAAGAATAAAGAAAAAAGTTTCGGGCGAATATTAATGTTAATCTCCCCAGACTCCTGCAATAGGGGTCTTGCAGAAAGCACACTTGCCGTCTTCAATATGGTTTTGTAATACTGTGAATCCGCGTCGCTGAACCAGTAATTTATTACAATTCGGGCAGTATGTGTCTTCTCCGTTAATGCCCGGCACATTACCTATGTACACATAGTTGAGCCCTGCCTCTTTGGCAATATCCCTGGCCTGGGTTAGGATTTGCAACGGAGTTGAGGGTAAACGGGTTAATTTATACTGTGGATGAAACCGGCTGAAATGGAGCGGATAATTATTAAATCCCTCATCTGAAAGCCATTGACACATTTTTTTGATGGTTTTCATGTCATCTGTCCAGTTTGGAATAATCAAATTGGTAATTTCAAGCCAGACCCCCTGATCTCTTAAGGTTTTAAGAGTTTCTAAAATGGGTTCCAGTTTTCCTCCTGTGAGTTTCAGATAGACATCATTATCAAAAGTCTTCAGATCAATATTAGCGGCATCAATAAAAGGACAAAGTTCCAGTAAAGGCTCCTGGTTGATGTATCCGTTTGAAACCATAATGTTCTTCAATCCCTTTTCATGAGCTAACTTCGAGGTATCAAGCATGTACTCATAAAAGGTAATGGGTTCACTGTAAGTATAAGCAACAGATTGACATGAAGATTCAATTGCTGAAGCTACAACCGCTTCAGGCATGGCATCATAGTTGCGTGTTTTGGAAGGACTGGTCTGGCTGATCTCCCAGTTCTGGCAGTTCAGACAACCAAAATTACAACCGGCTGTAGCAAGGCTGAAACATACTGAGGATGGTAAAAAATGTAATAAAGGTTTCTTTTCAACCGGATCAATATGTATGGCACACGGATTTCCGTAAGCCATTGTATAAAGCTTTCCGCCTTTGGCGATCCGGTTACGGCAGTCACTTAATTCACCGTCTTTCAAAGTACATTCATTGGGGCAGATCAAACATTTGACTCCCCGTGGGGTAGGTTGGTAATAACGGGCTTCACGAAGAGCGGGTTTTTCGGGAGAGTTGGTGGTAATCATTTTCTTTGGAATTTGAGTCAAACCTAATACACTGTCAGGGAGGCAAAAACACCCTCCCGCGAGTAGCAGGCAATCGTTGATAAATGTTCTTTTGTCCATTATGGTGATGAAACAAACCGACCTTTTAGCGCTGTTTCTATCATCAAAGTTACGAATCCAAACGCCGAAAGTGCAAGAAAAGATCCCGCAATACCAAAACGGGGGAACAGGATTAATGGGATAACCAACGAACCCGCTGCAGCACCGTAAAGATCCAATCCGTAAAAGAGCCCTCCTGATTCATGTTCCTGATGACCCATACTTCCAAACCTGTAATAAGTTCCTGTTATCCAGGCAATCAGTATCTGGCATATCATGATCATCGAAAGTGTCCATATCTCAGGATCCGTAACCAGGTCCAGATGCGAGGTCCCCCAGGCTAATAGTGCCGGGATCAGCGTTATAACGCCAAGTAAAATGTATAGTGTCAGATAGCGCCTGCCTGAAAGAAAACGTAATGGTAAAAAGCTCCCTAATGCCAGTCCTCCCATGAACAATGCAGACATAAGTCCCATTAGAAGATAGAGATTCCCTGTAATCATTTGAACGGCAAATAGCAGTAAGATCTCGCTTCCGGTACTGATGAATCCGGCTGAAAACATTCCCGGCCTGAATGGTCCCCGCATATAAGCAATGCCGGCAATAAAAGGTATTATTACTAACAGAACAAGAAAGGCCCAACTCATATTCCAGCGGTTAAACCACCATACCAGTTGATTGCCAAAAGCTTTGGGATGGTTGATTGTATTAAGGTTATTGTCCGGTTTGCTGATATTGTTTAACCATTTGACTCGAGGTAAAAAAACGATCGGACTGAAATAATCGTTATTTACGTATGTATTTTGGATTCCTTTGAGCACATATTGTTCACTGATGTTTGACTTTAACGACTGGTCAGAAGCCAGTAGATAAGTTGATTCTCCGGGAAGGAGCAGAACATGACGGAAGATTTCCTGTATCGTGTTTTGAACACTGCTGATGGTCTCAACAGCCGATTCCGAAAGGTAATTTGCCGTACCCGGGAGTACGAATGTGACCACCCCCTCAACGGTCATAACTTTTTTTAACCGGATAAAAAAAGAACGCTCGTAAAAACGATCCAAACTTATTGACAGCGGTCCGGGAAGATTGATCAATACAGAACCGTATTTGCGTTGTGTATGCCTTAAAAACGGCAAGACTGAAGTCCGGATCACACGAACATTCTTGCCCTTGGGAAGTAATTGATTCCTTTCGCCCATGTTTATTACAGAGTGGTCTGCTTCAAGATAATCTGCTCCTTTTATTGGGTATTTGTCAATTTCATGCTGGAGGTGCAATAAGGCACCTCCAATGATTAAAACATAATCACAGGTATCTCTCTGTAGCATATTGAAATGAACCAGTTCCTCATTCTTCAGGGGGTCACCATAGCTTTCCATCAGGATGCCGTTTTGGTAAAAACTTAGTTGACCGGCTGACCGGGTCAGCAGGGAATGTCCGGAATGTCCGTACGCTTCGTCTACCCACTCCTGGTTAGGGTAATGCAGGCGTGTCATCCATTTTTCAATCGGGAAAAAGAGAAACAGAATTAATAATAACAGGATGGGCAGAGGCAGAATCCGGATAGCCTGATATTTTTTTTTCTGAAAAATTATGATATCAAATCCTATAATAACGGGTAATATAAGAAGCAGGTAAATCTGAATATTCGACCAACCCGACA
>JAGHDB010000185.1 GCA_021160155.1 Bacteroidales bacterium
CCTATGTACGTCGCCCGCTTCTACTTCTGATCATGATTTTATTTCTCCTGACCGGACCTTTACCGGCACAATATACAACAGGCAGTCAACCGCCCAGACTTATTGTAGGTATTGTAGTTGATGGATTACCCAAAAACTGGATGAACCGGTTTCATGCATATTTCAGTACCGGGGGATTTCAAAAACTGGTTAATCGCGGAGTATATTATACTGAGGCAGAAATACCGTTTATGCTTTCAGGTAAAGGACCGGCACAGGCTTCGATTTCAACCGGGGCACTCCCATTTACCCATGGTATCGTAGCTGAGAAATGGTACAACCGGCTACGCAGGGAAGAGGTGTCTCCAACTTATGATTTTACCGTACATTCCATAGGTAGTGAAGGTCAGAAAGGTAAACAGAGTGCGGCCCGGCTGCTGGTCCCCACCGTAGGGGATATTCTAACATTAGAATCAGAAAGTGCATCCAAAGTTATTTCTATCGGATTTGATCCGGAATCGAGTATTCTTTTGGGCGGACACCATATCAATGCCAGCTACTGGTTTGACACCCGTACCGGTAAATGGATCACCAGTTCAGCATACAAAAAACAATTGCCCGGATGGGTCAAGGATTTTAATTCCAGAAAATCCGGAGATCTTTACCTGTCGCGCGACTGGAACCTGCTTTTAGCCGATAATCAATATCATATCTGCCTGCCGGATGATAATCCGTTTGAAACCGGATTTTTCGGTCACTATCATACTTTCCCGTACCGGATGAACCGTCTCCGCAGAGAAAGCATGAGCCGGGATTATACGGTTATCGGAAACTCTCCATACGGAAACACGCTCACGGTGGATTTTGCCCTGAGTGCAGTCATGGGAGAGAAACTCGGGAAAGATGATGATACAGATCTTCTTTTAATTGATTTCTCTTCGAATTATGCAATAGCCCGGCGTTTTGGTTCCGGTTCCCGTGAAGTGATGGATGCCTTGCTACGTCTGGATATGGACCTCCAGCATTTACTCTATATACTTGAAGAACAGACTGGTCAAAATCGGCTGCTGGTTTTTCTGACCTCCACACACGGAATGGCCAGGGATCCTGATCAGGCCCGGTCATTAAATTTGCCGGGAGGCTATTTTCGTTACCGGAATGCCATGGCTTTGCTTAATTCCTATTTGAGTGCACTTTATGGAGACGGAGTTTGGGTTGATAATTATATCGGCCAGCAAATATATCTGAATGAAACTCAAATTGACCAGGCCAAGATCTCCTACGATGCAATCATCCGGCATGCAGCCAGGTTTTTAACTCATTTTGAAGGTGTTTCTTTTGCGATTCCCATGCAGCAGATGAGTAACGGAACTGTTTCTGAACCCTGGAGCAGTATGGCACATCATACTTTTCATCCTGACCGGTCAGGAGATATTATTTTAATTCTTAAACCGGGGTGGATTGATGAGAGTGAATATGATACTGATTGTCTCTCCCCCTATCCGTACGATACTAAAATTCCACTGATCTGGTATGGGATGAATCTGCAGCCGCAGCGCATTAACAGACCGGTATCCCTGATCGATATTGCCCCTACCCTGTCGGCAATTCTGCACATCCCGAAACCGGACGGAGCATCAGGAGCTATCCTGCCTGAAATTGTTAATTGATCAAAGTGTGCAAGAGGATCATAGCTATCACTTTAGTTCTGCGGATGCTGGCAGGTTTAATCCCGTTATATGGACAGATCCCCCCTTCCCGGCGGGCCCCGTCTCCTCAGATTGAAGCATTGGAAGGATCATTCTTTATCTCCAGGGGAATAGACGGATCCGGAATTCGTATGGCAATTCTTGATGCAGGTTTTAAAGATTATAAAAGCCATCCTTATCTCAAGCACTTAACTACTAACGGTCAGATTATCGACACCTGGGATTTTGTCCGGAATCAGAAAGAGGTTGATACCGGAAGCCGGCATGGAACTGCTGTACTCTCCTGTATTGCAGGGTATAGTGATACATTACAACTCGGTCTCGCCACCGGGGCCGAATTTTTACTTGCGCGAACCGAAATGGCCGGTGAGCCCCTGAGAGAAGAAGAAAATTTCGTTCGGGCAGTGGATTGGGCTATTGAAAAGGGAGCCCGGATTATTCAGAGCAGCCTGGGCTATACCTATCAACGGTATTTCATCTGGGAAATGGATGGCCAAACCAGCCTGGCTGTCCGGGCAGTGCAAAAAGCGGTAAGACACGGAATTCTGTTCGTTAATTCTATAGGTAATGAAGGTCTGACGCATTGGCATTTCATGAACACACCGGCTGATGCTGACAGCATACTCAGTGTAGGCGCACTTGATCCTGTTACCCGGCAGGCAGCCCCGTACTCTTCTTACGGGCCAACCGCGGACGGAAGAATCAAACCCAATGTTTGTGCTTATGGTACCATGTGGGCAGCAGCCGGGCATGATAAGCTCCGGAAAACCAGTGGCACTTCCTATGCAGCTCCGTTAATTTCAGGTTTTGCAGCTTGTGCCTGGCAAATGCTTCCCGGTTTGAACGGACAGCAAATAAAAGAACTCATTGAACAAAGCGGAGAGTTATACCCTTCGTATGATTATTCCAGGGGATTCGGAATGCCTCGTGCTTCACGCCTGTTAGTTTCACGGAAAGCCGCCAAGTTACAACCGCTTTCCATCAGGGAAACTAACCACCGCGGCTATAACCAGAATCGCCAATGGGGAGTTAACCGGATGCACTTCAGCTACCTGATGGCAGGCATGCAGGCTTCATTGCAAAAACCAGTTACATTTACCAGCCAGATTGGCTATTCCTACCGGGTCAAAGTCACATCCTTTTTCTTTTTAGGTGCAGAAACCGCTTTTTCAGCAACCGGGAAAATACAGAATCGTAAACTGGTGTTAAGAAACCATTTGTATCCTGCGTTATTTTTCAGACTCCGTGCTGGTCAACGTGGAGATTATTTCGGATATTACCTGGATGTGGGAATTCAAAATGAGATCAATCTTTTCAGCACCCCTGCAGACAGGCTATTGTCTGGTTCATCCCTAATGATAAGGGTAGGATTTGACCGGTGTGCCGTATTGTTCCTATACGGAGTTAAAAATCCGGATCATCCCTCAGCCAGATTAAAGGTTGGTATTCAGGAAGCGATAGTCAGGTATTAATCTGATCACGTACTGCAATAATATCCCGCAGTTTATCAGGCTCTTCCTCTACAGCATTACCCACCACAATCACATCCGCACCAGCCCGGTAAGCCCGATCCGCATCGTTGGGGGTCCTGAGTCCGCCCCCCACAATCAACGGAATATCCACCGCCTCATGCACTCCTTTGATCATGTCGGATGCAACCGGTATTTGTGCCCCGCTGCCACCATCCATAAAGATCACTTTGAGCCCGAGCATCTCTCCCGCCATGGCAGTAGCAACTGCCAGGTCGGTTTTGTCATGAGGAATTGGTACGGTATTACTCATATACTGAACTGCAGAAGGA
>JAGHDB010000114.1 GCA_021160155.1 Bacteroidales bacterium
AATTATTTATCGGAGAACGAAAATTGATCAGAGACTGGAATTAACCGAAATAAATATTCGATTAATTAATATGAAAAAGACTTAAAATGAAATACTTAAAATTTGATACTCCTGCCTGTAAGCATGCCGCGGATCTAAAATCGGATTACGGTTTAGAAAATCATGGTCTGGTTTACCTGGATACCGTATACTGGAATTTACCTACTGCAGCATTGGTGGAGGAGGCTGTATTCAGAGGCGAAGGCCGTTTGGTCAACGGAGGCGCTTTTCATGTATACACCGGTAAATGGACGGCCCGGGCTGCCAATGATAAATATTTTGTCAGAGAAGAGAGTACAGAGGATAAAATCGACTGGGGAGAGTACAATCGCCCTATGACACCTGAGAAATTTAACGGATTATTTTCAAGATTACAGTCTTACTGGCAGGGGGAGGAACTCTTTGTTCAGGATCTATATGCCGGAGCTCATCCTGAATACCGCCTTCCGGTCAGGGTGATTACCGACAGGGCATGGAGTGCTCATTTTTCCCGGAATATGCTTCAGGTTGAAAACGATCTGGCAAAGCTTAAGAAATTTGTGCCTGATTTTACGATCATGGTCGCACCGAAATTCAAGGTTGATCCCAGAATAGACGGTACATTGAGTGAAACGGCTATCGTGATTAATTTTGCGCAACGACTGGCCATTGTTGCCAATTCAGAATATGCAGGAGAAATTAAAAAGACCATTTTTACCATTTTGAACTTTTTGATGCCGCTGCAGGATGTTATGTCAATGCACTGTTCAGCCAATGTGGGCAAGAAGGATGACGTGGCTCTGTTTTTCGGACTCAGTGGGACCGGAAAAACCACTCTGTCTGCCGATCCCACACGACGATTGATCGGTGATGATGAACATGGCTGGAGTGATGATGCGGTATTTAACTACGAAGCAGGTTGTTATGCAAAAGCTATTCGTTTGAATGCCGAAGCAGAACCTGAAATTCATGCTTGTACTTCCATGTTTGGGACCATCCTTGAAAATGTATATTATGATTCTGCTTCACGGAAGATCGATCTTGATGACGAGCGAATTACAGAGAATACGAGGCTCAGCTATCCTTTGGGTTATATTCCCAATTCGGTGCCTGAGAAAATGATTTATTCACAGCCGAAAAACATCGTTTTTCTGACGGCAGATGCACAGGGTGTCATGCCTCCCATTGCCCGGTTAGATATGAATCAGGCCATTTACCATTTCATCAGCGGTTATACTTCAAAGATCGGGGGTACCGAATTGGGACTGGGGATTGAACCTGAAATTACTTTCAGTGCCTGTTTCGGAGCTCCTTTTATGGTCCATCATCCCTATTATTATGCCAATCTATTACGTCAGAAAGCCGAAAAGGCCGGAGCAAGAATCTGGTTGGTCAATACCGGTTGGGTCGGCGGTAAATTCGGTGTGGGTAAACGGATTTCAATTAAGCATACCCGGAATATGGTAAATGCTGCACTTGAAGGGAAACTGGATAAAGTAGAATATCGCCGCGATAAATTATTCGGTTTTGAAATCCCGACCTCTTGTCCGGGTGTTCCGGATAGTGTTTTTGAACCTTCCAATGCATGGGGAGACAAAGAGAGTTACTGGAAAAAGTATGATGCGTTGGTATCCAGGTATATTGAGAACTTTAAGCTATTTGAAGATCATGTGCCGGATGAGGTTAAAAGAAGCGGGCCGAAACGTTTAAAGGAGTTGGGATAATAACCGGTATTCCGGTTAATTATCTTTCAGGATAATTTTGTCATACTCGAGTTCGAAGCGTAATTTATGTTTTGATTCTTCTTGGGCCAGGGTGAGAAAAATTGATTGTAGTAGTCCGTCTGAAACCTTGGATGCCAAGTCGTTGTATAATCTAAATGCTGCTTTCTCTTTTTTCATTGCCAGAATGAGGGCTTCCTGATAGCTCATATTGGTTGTAGGTTCAATGTCTACCAGGTAATCTCCGATTTTAAGATTCCTGATGATTTTGTCAGCTACTTTAAACTGACCACTTTTCTGAATAGAGATCAGCCGCTTTTTATGCCCCTCTTCTTCTTTGGAAAACTGGGTAAATACCTCTTTCATTTCACGGTTACGGGCCCGGGTAGCCAGTTCGTGGTACAGATCGTAAGATTCCTGTTCGCGTTCAATGGCAAAATTCAGGATGTCATCAACGGAATTAAATGTATTCATGGTTGGGTATTATTTCTGTGCTGATAAAAAAGCATCGATTCCTTTAGCTGCTTTGTGTCCGTCGGCAATTGCACTGATGGCATCTGCCGTGCGGTTTACGGCATCGCCACCTGCAAAGACTTTCGGAAGAGTAGTTTGTCCATCTGGCTCGATCACCATCCTGCCCCTGTTGATATCAAGTTTGTTCAGCCATTCGGGATCCATTAGATCATAATCGGCTTCTTGTCCGATTGCTCCGATCACACTGTCTAATTCAAGGGTTTTTTCACTCCCTTCAATTGCAACAGGACGGGGTCTCCCTCCTTTGGGATCGGGTTCCATGCGTGCAGTCAGATATTCAATGGCTTTAACATGGCCCTGGTCATCTGAGAGTATTTTAACAGGTATGGTTTGTGGAATAATTTCAACACCCTCTTCAATAGCTCCTTCAATCTCTTCGGGATCAGCAGGCATATCCTGTACACGGCGGCGGTATAAAATAGTTACAGCTGCTCCTGAACGCTTGGCTACACGTGCAGCATCCATGGCTACATTACCTCCTCCGATAACGGCAGTTCTTTGACCGATCTCCATGGAATGTCCGGCATTGATTTCTCTCAGGTAATCAATTGCCTGAATAGATCCTTCAAGCTCTTCTCCCGGTATGGCTATCAGATAGGGTTTCTCAAATCCGAGTCCGATAAATACGGCGTCGAATGAATCATAGATCTCCTCAAATTTGATATCACGACCGACTTTCGTGTTAAAACGGAATTCGACTCCCATATCCTTTATGACATTTATCTCTTGTTCGAGGATCTCAAGGGGCAGACGGTATTTGGGTATTCCGTACATTGTCATTCCGCCTCCCCGTTCTTTGGCTTCAAATACGGTTACCTGATATCCCATCGTCCGCAGATAGTATGCTGCAGACAATCCTGAAGGACCGGCTCCGATAATACCCACTCTTTTGTTTTTCTCAGGCAAAGAATCCAATCCGAGGATCTCTTTGTATTTTTCAAACGGTACTTCATCGGCAATATACCGTTTCAGCCACCTGATGGCAAGCGGATCCCCCTGTACTCCAATCGAACAGGCTTCTTCACAACGATGGGTGCAAACCCGGCCACAGATCTCCGGCAATGGATTGGTATCATAAAGCAGTTTTAATCCGGTTGTCATATCCTCTTCACGGATAGCGCGGATATAGCCCGGGATATCCATGTGGGCCGGACAGGTAGCTACGCATAAGCCGCATTCAACACACCGGTCAGCTTCTAACAAAGCTTGTTCTTTTGAATAACCTTTAACAATCTCGAGGAATGAGGTGACCCGTTCACCGGCTTCCATCTCATCCATGGATACCCGTTCGGGATTATACAGTTCATATTCAGGCTTTTTCCAACCAAGATCTGCATCATCCCAGGGCTTGGCATCTACTCCCGGTATATAACGGAAATCTTCAGGATCAGCACTGACCCAGGTGTATTCATTTGACATGGTAAGAGAGCCGGTTGTGCAAACATCTACGCAGAGGCCGCACCAGCAGCACCGGCCATAATCAATCAACGGACGTAATCCGCTGTCGCCTTTACCCGGTTCTATGCCCTCAACCGGAACTATATCAATTGCTTTGTTTTCACAGATCTCCTCGCAGGTACCACAACCGATGCAGGTTTGTATATCATTTTTATGAAAACCCCGATACCTCGGCGACCCGGGGCGTTCAGTCAGAGGTTTTCTTACGGTAACCGGACTTTTAACAATATTGTTCCACGCGGTAAAAGGAGAAAGGATATCTTTTAGCTTCATAATTATCTTTCGATTTCAGGTGGACAAATTTGCAGGGATACCATCATAGCGGATATGTCGGATATATTGACACCGACCAGCATTTTTTCAAGGAGTGGAATCCCGTGTGTATAACTGGCTCCCCTTAGGTGAATTCGTCTGGGTTCTTCACCGCCGTCACTAACGACATAGAATCCGTATTCACCGCGTGACGATTCACTGCGAATGTAGGTTTCACCTTTCGGGATTTTCCAATGAAGCACGTTAGGTGTTTTGGCCCGAATTTCTCCGTCATCCGGCATTTTATCCATGATTTGGCGTAATACAT
>JAGHDB010000332.1 GCA_021160155.1 Bacteroidales bacterium
AATAAACAGAATCCGGGTTATTCCGGTATTCGGGCCGGAGTTTCATCCTGACCAGTACCGGCCGGTCGGCATCAATGGCTTTTTGGATAAAGCGACTGATGGCAGCACGTTGTGGTTGATGATTTCCGGTTGCGGGATTTTGGTCGAGATGCTCTTTCATGGCCCAAATCAGATCCATGCTCAGCATCCCGATTAATTCTCCGGGGGCACCGGGATCGGTCGGAAACGGTACCGGAAGTTCACCCAGGTCGTTTACCAGGCTTTGAGTAAAATGACCGGTTCCTTTGGTTACATCTGCAATGGCATAATAATACTCGTCGCGTTTGCCACAATGGAACCATCTGAGCGGACCGGTTACCAACAGGTAATCTTTCCAGTTAAAACCGTTAAATGATTCGAACTCCTTCATCCGGGGCGATTTCCAGTGTATCTCGCGATAAGAAACCGGGAATTGGTATTTACCCCAGTTTAGTAAAACATCCACGAAAGGTTTGCCGTCCCGGTCGAATTTCATAATGGAATCAGATTGCGAGAGCAGATATACCGTATCCTGAACACAGGTAAAATGCCGGTGATATCCCAGTTGCCAGTATGGTGTGTAGATGCCATGACCGAACACCTGTTTTTGGTAGTGTCCTTCAGGATCCGAGATATAGGCCCCTTGTGGTACGGTGTCCCCGTGAATCCCATAGGGATAAAGAGTGTAAGAGATAGAACCGCCCCCACTCAGACCTACCCGGTCACAGGCACCCCGGTCGCCATGAAACTCCCGGATAAAGGATCCGTCTAACCGAAAAACCAGTGTTTTTTCAGGGATCCTGCAATGGAGAAACAGTTCACGGCTATCCCGACTTAACCAGGCGGCATCAAGTGACCGATATTCTCCGGGACCTCTGCCAACTCTTTGAATGCGATAGATAAACCTTCCGGTAGTGTCATAACAGAAAAGGGCTTTCAGGTTACGATCGAGAATAAAGATCCGGTTCTTGTGTAGAATGATTTTATCGGCTGCTGAGAAAATACCCTCCGGATTGGGCTCAAGAAACAAATAATCCAGACTGGTAAAATAATCACTCATCCTGAAAAAATCAATCTTCGAAAAGGTAACGGACGGTAGTTTGTCCGGTTCAGGCGTCTGGTTACAGGAAATAGCTCCCAGTAACAATGTCAGTGGGATCAAAGTGTAAATAATTGTTCTCATAGGTTTGTTGAAGAGAATCGTTGACTAATTATGTTCAGATAAATTTCGGTACAATCTTCACGAGTAGCAAAAACCATATGGGCTTTTCCATCAGAACCTGCCACAAAAAGATAAGGAACATTCAGCCTGTCTAACGGAAATTCCTGTCCGGGTTCGTTGAGCTCATAAAAGTCGACCCCGGGTAGAATGTATTTTTTGGATTCCCAAAGTTTTGCCGGACTGTCACCCCGGTTGAATAATACCAACAGGTTTTCAGCTCCGATCTTATCGAGGTGCCGTTTTATTTCAAACAGAACCTGATCGATACAGGTATCACACTGACGGTTGCTTAAAACAATAATCAATTTCTCGTTTTGTCCGATGATTTGATTCAGATTACGCCTGATTCCATGATGTTTTATCAGGGTAAACCTTGCGGTCAGAGCCTGATCCTGGGTTGCCAGACTGGTCATCCAGGCTTGTCTGATCTGCAGGTAATCACGATTCAGTCGAAAGATCTGCTCTTTTGAATGAGCATCCCTCTCCCTCGCCGCTCTCCGGTGCCTGATTTCCATACCAAGCCAGGCCAGGTTCAGCAGACCCAGGAGGATGATACCGATAAATGCATATTTGGTTCTCATTCTTACAGTTTTTTACACCTGTTATCCTGTTTGGCAGTGTCGCACCACGCGTGCTCAAGATGGGTGGGATTACAGCAAATAATAGCCTGAACAGCCAGATCATAATCATAGGTTACGCCACCATAATCATTAAACTCAATCCGGATCTGATCGTAAAAACCAGGCAGGGGAATCAATTGAATACCACTGATGTGGTAACGGATCATGCCGGAATGCTCACCCGGTTTATTTGAGAATCCGAAACAAACCACTGTCAGTAAACCAATCCATAACCATTTCATCAGATTCGGTATTAAATTTTACAATTGACCGGAGCACTGCAACCATCCATTTTATTACCGGTATACCTGCAACAATCATGAAATTGATATACCGGAATAAATTTTGAAAATTCAGCTCCTATCCATCCGAAATGTTCCATACGGTAATTAACAATATACCGTTCAGATCCGACCCTCCATCCCACTTTGACGTTTGGCGGAACTTTACTTGTACCGGATTGCGGCGTATCACCGTCACCGGTTGCCCACGATTTCAGGCTGATCAGATTGGCCAGTAACAATACCAAGAGAACCAGCAGGCTCCAGTTTTTTAATCGTTTCATCTTTTTTTTCATGACGATTTAGATAAATGATCCTACTCTTTATAGGTTTTTCGGAATCCACCTGTTAATTATATAGT
>JAGHDB010000387.1 GCA_021160155.1 Bacteroidales bacterium
ATGATATACAGAACCTTGGGGACTACCGGACTTAAACTTTCACATATTAGTTTCGGTGGCTCCTCTTTAGGCGGCGTTTTCCATCCGATTGACGAGAAAAGAGCAGAAGAAGCTGTGTATGTAGCCATTGAGAACGGTATTAATTTTATTGATGTATCTCCGTATTACGGTTATTACCGGGCCGAAACAGTTTTGGGAAGAGCGCTAAAATCAATTCCGCGTGACCAATACTACCTCTCTACAAAAGTTGGACGATATGGAGCCAATGGAGTCAACACATTTGATTACTCAGGAAAACGGGCTCAGACAAGCGTTTACGAAAGCATGGAACGACTGGGCATTGACTTCATCGATATCATCAATGTACATGATCTGGAGTTCAGTGATCTCAACCAGGTAGTAGAAGAAACGCTGCCGGCATTGGTAGAATTGAGAGATGAAGGAGTGGTGGGATTTGTGGGTATTACCGGACTGCCACTGATCAACTTTAAAAAAGTAATCGACCGGGTTCCACCCGGAACCGTCAATTCAATTCTCACATTTTGCCATTATACTCTGCAGGATCAAACTTTGCTTGATTATCTTGATTATTTTGAAAAACACCAGGTAGGTATTGTTAATGCTTCCCCTATTGCAATGGGCCTGCTCTCTGAAAGAGGAACTCCCGACTGGCATCCTGCCTCAGAAAAACTTAAGGCCACCTGTCGCAAAGCTGCCGAGTTCTGTCATTCAAAAAATATCCGGATAGAACAACTGGCCATGCGGTTTAGTGTAGGAAACCCCCGGATCACTACTACGCTCACAGGTACCTCAAATCCTGATAACATCCGCATGAATATAGCCTGGGCCAACGGTGATTTGAACGAGCCGATGGTTGCCGAAGTAATGGAAATACTTCAACCTGTCATGAACGAAACCTGGGAAAATTGTTGAGAATAATCATGAAACAGATCTTTTGCGTCACACCAGGCAGATTTACTGTTAATGAATGTAAAATCCCCCAGCCGGGACCGGGAGAAGTACTCTTGAAAATACGTGCTGTGGGAGTTTGCGGGACTGACTTGCACGCCTATCAAGGTACCCAGCCATTTTTTACCTATCCGAGGATTCTCGGACATGAGATTGCTGCCCAAGTAGTGACCCCCGGCCCCGGAACTACCCGTTTTCATCAGGGTGATCCGGTTACCGTACTTCCCTATTTTAATTGCGGATCGTGTATAGCCTGCCGGTCGGGTAAACCCAACTGTTGCACACAAATCCAGGTTGCCGGAGTACATACCGACGGAGCTCACCAGGAGTATTATGTGGTTAAAGAGCCTTTTCTGGTCGCAGGCAAATCTCTTTCAATAGAACAACTGGCCCTTGTTGAACCACTTGCCATTGCAGCACACGGCATTTACCGTACCCGGATAAAACCTGGCGAATGGGTACTGATCATGGGTATGGGTCCGATTGGTTTGGGATTAGCCGCTATTGCAAAAATTGAAGGAGCAAATGTTATCGGTATGGATATCCTGCCCGACCGGCTGCAAATAGCTCAGAAACACTTCGGGGTGGATTATACGATAGAAACCGGTAATCATCCGGATGAAGCTATCCGTGAACTAACTTCAGGAGATTACCCAACCGCCGTGATAGATGCTACCGGTTCACAAAAAGCGATCGAGGCCGGATTACAATACCTGGCTCACGGAGGTCGTTACACCCTGGTCGGACTGCAAAAAGAACCATTTTCATTCTCACACCCCGAATTTCACAAAAGAGAAACAACCCTTCAAAGCAGCCGTAATGCCACTTTGGATGATTTTCAGCGGGTTATTTCATGGTTAGAAAACAAACTTCTTAAGGTTGAACCTATGATCTCTCACCGAATTCCGTTTAATCAACTGACCGAACAGTTCCCTGCCCTGCTTCTACCGGAATCAAAAACCATAAAAGCAATAATTACATTTCCCTGACTATGATTGATGCACATCATCATCTCTGGAAATATAACCCTACCGATTATGTTTGGATGGATGACCGTATGGAGAATCTGAAACATGATTATCTCCCGGATAATCTCCTTCCCCAGTTGCATAATGCTGATGTATCCCAAACAGTAGTGGTTCAGGCCCGACAAACCCTGGATGAAACCCATTGGTTATTGGATATGGCTGACCGGCACTCCTTCATTGCCGGTGTCGTTGGTTGGGTTGACCTGAGATCGGCAACACTTGATAAACAACTCAGGCAGTTAAGTCGTCATCCTAAATTTAAAGGCGTACGCCATGTAGTACATGATGAACCCAACGACCAATTCATGGCCCTTCCCGACTTTCAAAGAGGCATCTCCACTCTCGCCGGGTATGGCTTGAGCTATGACCTGCTCATCTATCCCAAACATCTTCCGTTAGCTTATAAACTGGCTGAAAAATTTCCCCGGGTGACTTTTATTATTGACCACATTGCCAAACCGGATATTAAAAATCAGATTATAGAACCATGGGCAACCGAAATACGACATATAGCCGATCTGCCTAATGTGTATTGCAAACTCTCCGGGATGGTAACCGAAGCTTCCTGGAAAAGTTGGCGGCCACAGGATTTTTATCCTTACCTGTCCGTTCTGTGGGATGCATTCGGTGCCGAACGACTAATGACCGGCAGTGACTGGCCTGTTTGTACCCTTGCAGGCAATTACCTGAATGTAATGCGGATTGTGCCAGATTTTCTTTCGTATCTCTCCTCTACACCTCAGCAGCGTTCAGCTGTTTTATCCGGTACGGCCCGACGAATTTACCAGTTCGATAAAACTTAAAAAGAGACCTCTGTAGTTTTATCCACAGGCAGTTTGGCCGCCCTAATATTTTCGATCTTTTTCCATTTCTTCGTCCCCTGCTCTCCAACCCAAATGTTGTACGTACCCGGTTTTTCAACTCTTGGCTGGAAAGAATTCCCTTTGATCCTCAAGGTAAATACTTTTTCTCCGGTTGATGACCTAATTACCTGTATTACCGGATCTTTCATATTCTTCACTCGGATTTCCGGAAGGGCAAACCGTGCATCACCAAAGGCATTATCCAATTGATTGAACTGAACCGGCCATCCCGGATATTGTCTGGCATCCGGTTTCGAAGGATCCGCTAACCTGGGCCAACATTCAAAAACCACATTTCTGGTATTTCGATTAATCCGGATAATACCATAGCCGGTTGCCCGGTCATACAGCCTTGATGGTTTTTTACCCGTGAAAACCGGATTAGATACTGCATACACAGTAATTTTATTCCCAAAGCCGTCTTTGAAATCACCGGTGTATTTTGGTTGTCCGGGAATCTGATTCTTCCCTCCATCACGAGGATACCACCTGCGTGGCCATACATTGGAGATTGCAGGTACACAAAAAGCATACCCCGCATCACGCCAATTGTCCATTCCATATTGTATGGTACTGCCCAAGTGCTGATCCCCTGCAATATGAAATGCGAATCCTTTTCTCAGTTCTTTCAAAGCTTTGTTCCTGCCGGTCTGAGGCCAGGCATCAGAGTCGAAATCCTGAACACGGACATCATCCGGAGCATATTCACCGGCATGCATGATCCGCAGACGGGGTACATTGGCATCCGTGTGTGCCTCATTCTCGGGTAATGTAGCTACATTCGCAAAAATTGTTTGAGAAAGAGCCACTTTCATCCATATAGAGTCACGCCAGTCGGCTGCCCACTGCGCTAAAAAATTCAATTGTCTGTCTCCTAACAGGATTGCTCCCGGTACATCCGCGCTTTTACTGGCATCAAAAGAGAAATTCTTAGCCCACCCGTTTATGATTTTTGCCTTCGGGAGCAGTACTGCCGGTGCCGATTTGAATTTACGGTCTTCTAAAATGGCAAAACTGACCCCAGCATAATTCATTGCGGTGAAATAAACTCCGATACCCTGTGCCACCGGCCGGGGATCTGCAGGATCCGGCAGATGACTGGTCTGCGTACGCTGTACCATATTCACCCATTCAGGAGGCATTTTATATCCGCCCCGATCCTGCGCAGCCGCACCTCTTAAACCCGGAGGAGTAGCAATCCCTCCAGCTCCCCAAATATTTCCATGGTACATATCGTGATCATCCGGTATAGCTACAGAGGGTCTGTTTTTAAGCAGGTCCCTGTAGGCCCAACCAAACAGATACCATTTGCGTAAATAATCGAGCACGGCTTTCTCAACCGGTTTGATCTGAGTTCCGTATCCTCCAACTCCCTCGTAAATCTGATCTCCCGAGAAAAACAGGAAATCAGGATCCTGGTATTTCACCTGTCTGAAAATGTCATTGTTCGGAAAACCCAGATCATTATTCCCGGTAAATGCGGCAACAACTAACTCTTCTTTGTTCCAGGGCACCCTGCGAATTGTCCCTTCAAAATAACAGGCCTGTTTTTTGCTTTTTCCGCTGTAACACAGGTAAGATACCCGGTACGGTATATCTTCATTGGAAAAACCCCAGGATGCAACCCTGAAAGTAGCTGTCCGGGATAAAGAATCAATTACCGCGCGGGCAATTTCCCGCCATTCTCCACTCTTTTTAATCTCCAGAACTGCCTCGGCATCATCCTGATCGCCCACAGGAGCCATTTGTGCAGTTAATTTCAACACCTGTTTGGACAAAGTATATTGCGTGAAAAGAACAGGGCCCCAGGCCTGTTCAGGTTTTGAAACCACTTTGTCTCCCCTAACCGTCCAGTCAGAAAAAGCAAACCTGACATTTCCCCCTCTTCTGGTACCGGGTTTAAATCCCCAATTACCGTAAATCGTTTCAGGACGCAGTTCGGGTGTTTCAGGTACCTTACCAAAACTACAGGTTATGGCCACCCCACCGGTCAACCAATCGTCATTAACTAATCGATCAATCGAAGAATTCTCTCCTGAGATAAGATCCGTTACTTTTAAAAAAATCCGGTATTTGTCGTTCTCAGGTTTTACATTCACCCTTATTTTCAGGGATTTAACCTCATTTATTCGCTGAGTATCTGTTGAATCCAACTGTCCGATAAATAATTGACCTGATGTCGTTATCCCTACCGGAAAGCCCTGACCACGGACCGCATTATCCCTGTAATCCTGAAAATCCCCCCGTACACCAACCTTAAAACCAACCCATCCGGGATCTAAAGGTTCGTCTGCTTCAGTCAGGGCATCCATCCGGGCAGATACTTCAAAAGATCCCTTATCAGAGGTAATTTCACGTGTCAGTAAAAACACGTTACGATCACCTCCGCTGGCAACACATTCGATGCGTCCATCATTTAACTGCCAGTCCTGCAAAGGATTGGCCCAATATTCCGGACCTATCCAAACCCGGTGTATTCCGGGCGGTAAATGGCTGGTAAATTTAACTGACTGATTGCTGCTACACGAAGTCAGTAAAAATACAACTCCGGCAATCAAACTATAAAATCCGTAACGACGGGGAAAAACTGAATTCATAACCTTAAATATCTATTGTGCATCCACAGTAGCAATAGCAGCCAGATGAATGATCTCCCTGACTGAAGAGTCTAAAGCCAATACATGGATCGGCTTATTCATTCCCAGGATGATCGGACCAATAACTTCACTTCCGGCCAGCTCCTGCATCATTTTATAGGCAATATTTCCCGAATCCAGGTTGGGAAAGATCAGGGTGTTAACATCATGTTCAGCCAGCTTGGTAAACGGGAATCTCCTTTTACGCATCTCTTTATTCAGCGCAAAATTCGCCTGCATCTCACCGTCAACAATTAAGTCGGGATTCTGCTCATGCAATATTCTAACTGCTTCAGCCACAACCGCAGGGCTCCCGTCACGCACCGATCCGAAATTACTGTAGGAGAGCAGGGCAATTTTTGGTTCAATATTGAATCTTCTGACACCTTCTGCAGCCAGTAACGCAGTATCAACCAGTGTCTGCGTATTAGGATTACGGTTTACCGTAGTATCCGCAAAGAAAAACGGACCTTTTTTCGTCATTAGAATATACATCCCGGCAATATGTTGCGTATCGGGCCGTGTTCCGACAACTTGTAAAGCCGGACGAATAATATCCGGATATTTTGAGCTGAATCCGGAGATAAAAGCATCCGCTTCACCCATCTCAACCATCATGGAACCAAAATAAGCATCCAGATGCATCATTTCGAATGCCTCCCCATAAGTAATCCCTTTCCGTGCCCGTCTTACTTCAAACTCTTTGGCAAATTTCTCTATACGCTTTTTTTCACGATCAGAATGAATATCAATAACCGGCACCTCTTCAATATCCAGACCGTATTTCCGGATCATTTCCTGAATGATGGCAGGATTTCCCAGGAGAATAGGTTTGGCAATTCCATCGTGAATCACCGCCTGAACGGCTTTCAACATCTTCAGGTTTGATGCCTGCCCGAATAGAATCCGTTTCGGATCTCTCTTTGCACGATTGGTAATTACTTCTACCAATTGATTATCCAATCCCATTCTTTTTTGTAATTGAAGCTTGTAAGCTGACCAATCGGTAATTTTTTTTCTGGCCACACCCGTTTCAATAGCCGCTTTTGCAATGGCCGGAGCAACCGTTGTGATCAGCCGGGGATCCAAAGGTTTTGGAATTAAATACTCTCTTCCGAACCGGATGTTTTGCGTATTATAGGCAATATTCACTGTATCAGGCACATCTTCCCGTGCCAAAGCAGCCAATGCATGTACAGCGGCAATTTTCATCTCCTCATTGATCTTGGTAGCTCTCACATCCAAAGCCCCTCTGAAAATAAATGGGAATCCCAACACATTATTCACCTGATTCGGGTAATCCGACCGGCCTG
>JAGHDB010000033.1 GCA_021160155.1 Bacteroidales bacterium
CGGCAGTTTGGAAGAATTGATGACATCATTGGAGAAAGAAGGGGAAATGCGGAGTTTCTAACGAAAATATTCAGTACGAATCCGGCTATAATTCCGCAGAAATTAGACAGTGATGAAATTAAATCTACATATCATTTATATCTGCTTCAGATAGATCCGGAGAAGGCCGGCGGTGATGTTCAGGTTCTTAAAAAAAAGATGACCGATCGTGGACTCACGAATATTCCACATTTTGCCCCATTGTATAAATTTGAAATATTGAAGCAGCTTGGTTATGATATTGAATCTATAGAAGCATCCTGTCCTGTAACCGAAGAGGTGTTTAACAGACGGTTTACTCATCTTCCGCTTTATGGGCTGAGCAGAGAACAATTAAAAACAATGTCAGAAATAGTTCTTGCCTCAATTAGTGAAATGCAGGAAGGACAATGAAAAAAATAAGGTATGGTATCGTTGGATTTGGTGGAATCGCTGAAAACAGGATTGCGAAAGAAGGATTCGGCCTGGATGTAGCTCGTTTTAGTGGACATCCTCTCGCAGAATTGGTTGGTGCGACTGATATAAATTCTTCCAGGCGTTATTCTGCCGAGGCATTAGGTCTTAAGTGGTATGATTCCATTGACGAACTTCTGGATGATAAGCAGATAGATGCGATATTTATTGCCACCAACAATTCCAGCCATGCTGCAATAGCCGAAAAATCCATTAATAAAGGGAAGCATTGCTTAATTGAAAAACCAATTGCACATACCCTGAGCGACGCTCGGAAGTTGCGGGACTTGGCAAAAAGAAATAATGTGAGCCTCGCAGTTGATCATATGATGATGAAAAATGTCTTTAATACTAAGGCTCAGGAGTTGATTCAGGATGGTAAAATTGGAGCTGTAAATGACATATCTCTTCATATGGAGTTTCTATTTGGCTCCACCATGGAAGAAGCTGAAACCTGGAGGTGTGCAAAACCTGAGGAAATTGGCGGACCTCTGGGTGATGTTGGAACACATTGTCTCTATATGGCTGAATACCTTCTTATTGACAAGATTACAGAAATTGCCTGCTCTCTCACGCCCCGAACACTCGATATAAATGTTGAAAACGGAGCATTTATCCAGTTCAAAACAAGTCGAGGTTTAACTGGATCTGCCCGGGTTGCATTTAATCAGCCTCGGGGAGGTCTTATAGGAACATTGTCAAATCTGGGCTATGAAGTATATGGTTCTAATGCAGTACTGAGATCTTTTGGAACTCTTTTTCAGCTGTCTGGAGATGATTCAGATCCGGTACGGCTTCGGCTGGAATTGGACACCGGTTTAGTGAGTGACAATATCGATCCTGGAGAGCGTTTAAACATCTATCAGCTGCAGATCGGTAGTCATGCACAGTCAGTTCTAGAGAAAAAGTTTACAGACGGTTCGGATGCTATTCATAACCTGGAACTTCTTTTCGCCTGTTATAGATCAGCTGAAAAAGGGTCATTGTTTATTAAACTATAACAATGAATTTCGGATGATTCAGGGGGTTAGATTGATTCATATCTATTAAACGGATACTTTAAGGCTCTCAGCTTTTCGGTAACTCAGATACATCATTCCTGCCACAACCGGGATTATCCCGATTGCAATCCAGTTTCCCTCATAAATTTTCAAGAGGAAAAAACGGAAATGATTTCCACCGTCGGTGAAAGCCGTAATCTCCTGTCCTTCACCGAATGACATTCCTGCTTCAGCAGAGAGTCTGGTAATAAGACCACCCAGTTTTGTTGAAATCAGGAGGAATGTGACGACGATCGGTATTCCTGTTGTTATGCTGCGGATAACATTGCCCTTACTCACCAGTACGGTAACCGATATGATTGAAATAAGATTTGGAAGGTCCCCGAGGGGCAGTACTTTATTTCCCGGGAGAATCAGAGCGATTAACAAAGCTATCGGCATAAGAATTAAGCCGCTGATCATTACAGATTTATTATTCATCAGGACTTCAGGATTAACAGCAACATAAAGCTTATCTTTTCCGGGAAATCTTTTCTCAATCCATTTTTTCAAGGCCTGAGAAATCGGTTCAATACCTTTACCGATCAGACCGCCGCATTTCGGCAGCAGGAACATCACAGCTGCAAGGTGTACACTCAGCTCCATAATCAGTTTTATTGAATATCCTGAAGCGATACCCAGAAGAACACCAATAATAATTCCGATAACCATTGGCTCAGAGAAGAGCCCAATCCTGCTGTTTCCCTTTTCAGGGTTGTAATTGAGGTTTTTAAATCCGGGGATTCTATCGTAGATATAGTCCATTGTTACTGAGAATGGAAGCAGGCCAACAACAGAAATCGGTGAAATTGTAATTCCCTGTAAATCACTCTGAGTCTCAAGATGAGGAGCGGCCCAATCGGCCATTTTTATTGTATAAACGGTAATGATAACAACAGCCGAAATGCCCAGAAAAAAGTTCTCAGTCACATTTAAAACAAATGCTCCCATTAGAGCCAGGTGCCAGAAATTCCACATATCGATATAGATGGTTTTTGTCGTATTTGTTGCAATCATAACAACATTGATAATGATAATGAGTGGTATTGAGATGGGAGCAATTGAGGAACTCCAGGTGATTGCTGCAAGTGGGGGCCAGCCCACATCCAGAACAGGGAATTCTAATCCCCTGACCGTCATAATGGCTTTTACTGCAGGCTGTATATTGTCTACGAAGAAAGCAAAAACAATAAATATACCGGCAAATCCGACAGCCAGTTTCAGTGTGGATGATAAAGCAGATGAGAGCTTCATCCTTACAATCAAGGCAATTGCCAGCATTAAAATCGGCAGCATCACGTAAGGTTTGAAACTGAAAAAAAC
>JAGHDB010000190.1 GCA_021160155.1 Bacteroidales bacterium
AAATAGTCGTAAAAAATTTCTGTGATTAACTTCCACGACTCACCGGGATTCTGATGAAAATAGTTGATATCCAGAAAAGAAGGATCAAATTTGCTCCAAAGACCCTCTTTTCCGCGGAAAGGGGGTATTCCGCTTTCAACAGATATTCCGGCGCCGGTAAATGCAGTAGTATGGGCTGATTTCCGGATCAACTCAACAGCCTGGTTTAACAAGAGGCCGCTTATTTCTGGTAGGTTCATAATAAATTGGTCAATTGTTTATTCTAATGGTTTAGTATCATAACAAGTTACTTTTTTTGCGGTATTCCTGTTTCCTCTGCTTGTAAATTACACTCAATATGAAAAACTTCCTAAACTTTCTAAACTTTCCCCCAATTCCGTAATTCCTTTCTTATTCTATCTTTGTACGTTAACAAATTTTCTAATGGTCCGGAATATTTTCACAGCGAAGTTTGCAAAATGGTATAAACAATTCATTTTGTATGAGTTGAAGCAATTCCGTAAATCGCAGCACACCTATATGGTGATCATTGCAGTGGTCATCGGTGCACTGGGTGGATTGGGAGCGCTGTTTTTTCGTCTGGCCATCCGGTTTTTTCAGAATGTTTTTTTCGGTACCGGCTACTATTCGCTGGATTTTGCTTTAGGTCTGCCATGGTACGTTAAATTGCTGGCACCCGCGGCCGGGGGGTTGATCGTGGGGCCGGTCGTCTATTTTTTTGCCCGTGAGGCGAAAGGGCATGGTGTTCCTGAAGTGATGGAGTCTATTGTTTTGCACGGCGGGGTTATTCGTCCCAGAGTGGTCATTGCCAAAATTATCGCCTCTGCGGTCTGCATCGGATCAGGCGGATCAGTGGGCCGTGAAGGGCCCATTGTTCAGATTGGATCCGCATTAGGATCCACCATCGGTCAATGGCTGAAAGTCAGTGGCTCACAATTACGCACTTTGGTTGCTTGTGGTACGGCAGCCGGAATAGCAGCTACGTTTAACGCGCCGATTGCAGGAGCTCTGTTCGCTATGGAAGTAATCCTGGTAGATTTTGCCATCGCACAGTTCAGTCCCATTGTCATAGCATCCGTTACAGCAACAGTTATATCCCGCCATTTTCTGGGGAATTTCCCGGCTTTTGAAATTCCACATTATGAATTGGTTAGTGTATATGAGATGATTCCGTATGCCATTCTCGGAATTTTGGCAGCTTTTGTAGCGCTGGCTTTTATATTTATGCTATATAAAACAGAAGATATTTTCGATTCTGTTAGAATACCGGAGTGGCTAAAACCGTTTTTCGGAGGGTTGATAATTGGAGCCATAGCGATTTTCTTCCCCCATATTTTTGGTGTGGGATATGAATCAATCAGTATGGCATTAAAGAGCCAGTTCACCTGGTACTTTCTGTTGTTATTGGTGGGTCTGAAGTTACTGGTTACTTCTGTTACAATCGGATCCGGAGGATCCGGCGGGATATTTGCGCCATCCCTGTTTCTGGGTGCCAGTCTGGGTGGCCTGGTTGGCGCTGTGGTACACCAGCTTTTCCCGGATGTGACCGCTTCATCCGGCGCTTATGCTCTGGTGGGCATGGGAGCGGTGGCATCTGCCACCATGCATGCACCGATCACTTCGATCCTGATCATTTTTGAACTGACCAATGATTATCGCATCATTTTACCTTTAATGGTGGCTTGTATCATCAGCGTTTTAATTACAACCCGGTTGAAGAAAGATTCAATCTATACACTTAAACTCACAAGGCGTGGTATCGATATTTTTAAAGAGAAGGATGCCAATGTATTGAGTGCCGTTAAGGTCTCAAAAATCATGAAAACGGATTTTGAAGCCGTAACTCCCGATACCCCCTTTAGCCGGCTGCTCAAACTGGCAGGGGAAAGTCGTAAGCTGAACTTTTTCGTGGTCAGTAAAGAACAAAAATTACTTGGATTAATTTCTCCTTACCAGGTGCGTAAAACTGCCCGGACCACTCCGGATTATGGAGCGCATTTAGTGGCATCCGATCTGATTATGAAAGAGAAGTTCAGCTTTACACCGGAGGATACACTGGATGTGGTGATACAGGTGCTGAGTCAGCGGATGCTGGATGATATACCGATAGTAAATAATGAAAGGGATCAGCAGATAATCGGATATATTACCAAGACGGATGTGATCGAGGCTTTTAACATGGAGATGGTCAGGAAAGATATGATTCATTCGGTTTCAGGATACATTAGCTCCACACAACGGTTTAAACGTATCAGAATGACCAGTGGACAGGTATTGTGTGAGATAGAAGCACCGGGTTACTTTATAAATAAAACCCTTCATGAACTGGAATTGAGAAAAAGATATAACCTGGAGGTTATTTTGATTAAACAAAATTATGATCCCGTGAGACGTGAACGTGAACAAGTAATTACGCCACGTCCGGATTACCGGTTTCAGTTTGGTGATATGATCCTGTTGATGGGTACACAGGAGTCGATTGACCGGATCAGACAGATTAAATGAATCAGGAATTGATGTTATCTTTATCTTTCAATCAAAATATTTTATACCATGCAGACTAAAGGCATGAAAATCGGAATTCTCACGGCGGGAGGTGATTGCCCGGGATTAAACGCAGCCATCCGGGGAGTGGGAAAAACAGCGATGGTAGAATTCGGAATGCGTGTGTATGGTTTTGCATCCGGTTTTTCAGGGTTGATTGATAATGACTATATTGAGCTGACAGAGGGTCAGTTCTCCGGTATGTTAACCGAAGGGGGAACACTTTTGGGAACTTCCAGAGAGAAACCTTTCAAACATAAAAAGAACGGGGCTAAACCTGTGTATACCAAACCGGATAAAATAAAAGAGAATTATAAAAATCTTGAACTTGATGCCCTGGTTTGCATCGGGGGTAACGGCACACAAAAAACAGCCAACCTGCTGGCACAGGAAGGTCTGAATGTAATCGGGATTCCTAAAACAATTGACAATGATGTATGGGGTACCGATATGACTTTTGGTTTTGATTCGGCTTTGCAAATTGCTACCGATGCGATTGACCGTCTGCATTCAACAGCCAATTCCCATAAAAGGACCATGGTGATTGAACTGATGGGTCATCATGCCGGATGGCTGGCATTGAATGCCGGACTGGCAAGCGGTGGCGATCTGATTCTGATACCTGAAATTCCGTATCAGAAAGAAGCCATTATCCGGTACCTGAAAAAGCGTCACGCAATGAAAAAACCATACTCCATTGTTGTAATTGCCGAAGGAATCAGGAAAGAGGGGAAACGAAGTGCCGCCGCATATATCGGTGATTTGATAAAAAACGAAACCGGCTTTGAAACCCGTGAAACCATTCTGGGATACATCCAACGCGGCGGAACCCCCAGTCCGACTGACCGGATACTGGCCACGCGTTTCGGAGCTTATGCGGCTGAAATGATTGCCCGCAGGGAGTTTGGTAAGATGGTGGCTTTGAAGGGCAGTTGTCTGACCAGTATCTCACTTGAAGAAGCCGGAACCCGTACCCGGGTGGTTGATCCGGATCAACCGCTGATCAGAATGGCCCGGTACATGGGAGCTTCATTCGGAGATGAACTATGAAAACATTGTTTCTTACACGTCATGGAAAAACCAACCGGAGAGAACCGGGCATGAAAGATTTTGACCGCGCTTTGACAGATCGTGGTAAAAGTGATGTGCTGTTGGTTGTCCGTGAACTGAAAAAACTCCAGCTGATTCCTGAACTGCTGCTGTCCAGTCCGGCCAGAAGAGCTGTTGAAACAACCGGGCAAATACTGCAAGAATGGCCTTCCCTGCAGGTCAAAACGCTGGATTTTCTTTACGGATATTTCACATGGGAAACTTTTATCAGTCAATTGCAACTCAATTGCGGAGGGACCAACAGGTTAATGGTTGTAGGGCATAACCCGGCCATGTCTGAGATTGGTGCTTCGCTTACGGGTGATTATGGTGGACATCTGCCTACATCAGGGACCTATGTAATAGATTTTGAAGTCGGTGATTGGAATGAGATAATGAAGAGATCCGGTCATCTCCGTGAATTTATTTATCCCGCTATGTTCAGATAATGCCTGGAAATACCTATAATACAGATATAATACGTGCCAAAGAACTCTCGTGGCTGGCTTTTAATGAGCGGGTGTTACAAGAGGCCAATAATCCTGATGTGCCTCTGATTGACCGTTTCAGGTTTCTGGGTATTTACAGCAGCAATCTGGATGAATTTTTCAGGGTACGTGTGGCTACACTGAAAAGACTTTCTGAGCTTGACAGTTCCAAAGCTATGGAGTTGCTGGGTAAAGATCCAAATCAAACTTTGGCTACACTAAACGAAATTGTTCTGACCCAGCGGGTTAAATATGAGAAAATACAAAAGACACTGATTGATGAGTTGGAAAAACAGGGTATCTGTTTTGTTAATGAACATGAATTAACAGAAAGGCAAAGTGCGTTTGCTTTGAAATATTTTAACCAACGGGTCAGACCGGGATTGATGCCGGTAATGATTGATCAGGTCAAACAGTTCCCTGATCTTGAAGACGATAAAATATACCTGGCTATTCTGTTATCTAAAAAAACCGGAAGCCATCAGCGTTATGCATTAATTGAAATTCCCTGTGAGTCAATATCCCGGTTTTTAATAATCCCGAGAATCGGTGTGCGCAAATACATTATGTTTCTGGATGATGTTATTCGGCTGGGTTTGCCCGATCTCTTTCAGGTATTTAAATATGAGAAGATTGATGCATTTACAATTAAGCTGACCAAAGATGCGGAACTGGATATTGGCGATGACCTCGGGGAGAGTTATGTGAAAAAGATTTCAAGAGGATTAAAAAAGCGCGAAGCGGGAGATCCCGTTCGCTTTGTTTATGATGCTTCCATGC
>JAGHDB010000110.1 GCA_021160155.1 Bacteroidales bacterium
AACTATTATTGTTATAGCAAAGCGGAGATTCCGACTTGTCAGAAGACACTCTGATAATTAAACGCTGTAAACTTTATTCGCTTTGCATCCCATCCCATCCCTGTGCCACCAGCGGAACAGTACTCTGGTCAGACAGAACCAGCTGATAACCTTCGTTCTGATCAACCATATGCCCGATGGTGGTAAAATCTGCTACATCATGTAATTTGGGGTAATCTTCGGGTGATACGGTGAATAATAATTCATAGTCTTCACCACCGTTTAGTGCAGCAACAACCGGGTTGACAAACAACTCTTCGGCAACACTCTCAGTTTCAGGATGAAACGGAAGTTTGTCGGCATAGATCCGGCACCCGAGCTTCGACCGGTCACAGAGATGCATCACATCAGATGAGAGCCCGTCAGAAATATCAATCATGGAAGTAGGTTGTACCTGGTGTTGATACAACAGGGCTATGGCATTATGCCGTGCTTCGGGTTTGAGTTGACGTTCAAGTACATACGGGTATTGATCCAGCTTCGGTTGCGTCTCAGGATCCTCTTCAAATAATTTCTTTTCGCGCTGTAGTAATAGAAGTCCGAGATAAGCAGCTCCAAGATCACCGGTGACAAGAATCAGATCCCCTTTACGGGCGCCTGAACGAAGTGCTGCTCTTCCTTTGGCCACTGTGCCGATGGCTGTGATGCTGATTAATAACCCGGTCAGACTTGCACTGGTATCCCCTCCTGCCAGATCCACCTCATACTGACTGCAGGCCAGCTTGATACCCCGGTATAGCTCTTCAACCGCTTCCAGTTTCATCTTTGATGAGATCGCCAGGTTTACCGTAATCTGCTTCGGGTGGCCGTTCATAGCATAGATATCCGACAAGTTCACTACCACCGATTTATATCCCAGGTGCTTCAACGGAACATAAGTCAAATCAAAATGGATGCCTTCTACCAACAGATCGGAGGTGACCAGCAATTGCGACCGGCCATGATCAAGTACGGCGGCATCATCCCCGATCCCGGTTTTGGTGCTCGGATGGCGGATGACTATATCGTCTGTTAACCGGCGGATCAAACCGAATTCACCGATATCCTCAATACGAACCTGCTTTTTGTCAGCCATTGGAGTTTCTTATTTACCGGTAAAAATACAATTTCCACACGAATTCAGTCATGGAGGTTTTTGTACCTTTGCTTTCTATTTAGAAAAATTCTAAACAATTTTGCCTCCCCGTGGTAGATAGTATAAATGGGTATGACTGAAGATCGGAATAAAATATTACATGAGGTTACTCAGGGAGAATATAAGTATGGTTTTGTTACGGATATAGAGCAGGATATAATAAAGAAGGGGCTCAACGAAGAGGTTATCCGAATGATCTCCGCAAAAAAGAAAGAACCCCAATGGATGCTGGAATTCAGGCTGAAGGCTTACTTGTACTGGACTACTTTGAAAATGCCCGAATGGGCCCACCTGAAAATTCCTGAAATCGATTATCAGGATATTATCTACTATGCCGCACCCAAACAACAGGCAAAATTGAACAGTCTGGATGAAGTAGATCCCGAGTTGCTGAAAACATTTGATAAACTGGGAATTCCATTAGACGAACAAAAACACTTGACTGGTGTGGCAGTAGATGCGGTAATGGACAGTATCTCTGTGAAGACTACTTTCAAAGAAACTCTGGCAGAGTTGGGCATTATTTTCTGCTCTTTCAGTGAAGCGATCCTCGAACATCCTGACCTTGTGAAACAATATATGGGCTCAGTGGTTCCCTACCGTGATAATTATTTTGCCGCCCTTAATTCAGCTGTGTTCAGCGACGGGTCATTCGTATATATCCCAAAAGGTGTGAAATGCCCGATGGAACTGTCAACTTATTTCAGGATTAATGCTGCCAATACCGGTCAATTTGAACGCACTTTGATTATAGCCGATGAGGGAGCTTATGTCAGCTATCTTGAAGGATGTACCGCTCCGATGCGCGACGAAAACCAGCTCCATGCGGCCATCGTCGAGATTATCGTACAAGCCGATGCAGAAGTGAAATATTCAACCGTACAGAACTGGTATCCCGGAGATAAAAACGGTAGAGGAGGCATATATAATTTTGTTACCAAACGGGGACTTTGCGCCGGGGAAAATTCAAAAATTTCCTGGACACAGGTTGAAACCGGCTCGGCCATCACCTGGAAATATCCCAGTTGTATCCTGAGGGGTGACAATTCATCCGGCGAATTCTACAGCGTAGCCGTGACCAATAATCACCAGCAGGCTGATACAGGTACGAAAATGATCCATCTGGGTAAAAACACGAAAAGTACTATTGTTTCTAAAGGGATCTCGGCAGGACTGAGTCAGAACAGCTACCGGGGACTGGTACACGTGGCAAAAAATGCTGACCAGGCAAGAAACTTTTCGCAATGTGACTCGCTGTTGTTGGGTGACCGCTGCGGAGCACACACTTTTCCTTATATTAAGGTGAATAATAATTCGGCTATTGTCGAGCATGAAGCAACAACCTCCCGGATTGGGGAAGATCAGATATTTTATTGTAACCAACGGGGTATCGATACCGAAACAGCTATCGGATTGATTGTGAACGGATACACCAAAGAGGTACTGAATAAACTTCCGATGGAGTTTGCCGTAGAAGCCCAGAAATTATTGCAAATCAGTTTAGAAGGATCTGTCGGATGAGAAAAGAAATTTATTTATTTTATTGTGTATGTTAATAATAAAAAATCTGCGGGCCTCCATTGAGGGTAATGAAATCCTGAAAGGGATCAACCTGGAGGTGAAGGCAGGTGAAGTACATGCCATCATGGGACCGAACGGTTCGGGCAAGAGTACCTTGTCGGCTATCCTGGCAGGTCGTGACCTGTATCAGGTAACTGCCGGTGAAGTAACCTTTGAGGGTGAAAATCTGCTGGACCTGCCTCCGGAAGTGCGGGCCAGAAAAGGGATCTTTCTCGGATTTCAATATCCGGTGGAAATACCGGGCGTTTCTATGGTGAATTTCATGCGTACGGCCGTAAACGAAGTGCGGAAATTCCGGAATCTCCCGGATCTCTCATCGTCTGATTTTCTGAAAATGATGCGTGAGAAAAAAGCCCTCGTAGAAATCGACTCGGGATTAACCAGCCGTTCAGTGAATGAAGGTTTTTCAGGTGGGGAAAAAAAGCGGAATGAAATTTTTCAGATGGCTATGCTCGAACCGAAACTGGCCATTCTTGACGAAACCGATTCAGGACTGGATATCGATGCCCTGAAAACAGTGGCATACGGGGTGAACCGTTTGAAAACCCCTCAGAATGCCATCATCGTGATCACCCATTACCAGCGTCTGCTCGATTATATCGTTCCGGATGTAATTCACGTACTTTATCAGGGTCGTATTGTAAAAACGGGTGGTAAAGAGCTGGCTTTTGAACTTGAGGAAAAAGGATACGACTGGATCAAAGAGCCCAACCGGGAGATTGAAAATGAGTAAAGATGATACACTACAACAGGTGACGACAAATTTGTCCGACTGGTACCTGAGCAGCCGTGACCGGTTGACAAAAGCTTCAAGTCCGGTGTTCAATGCCCCGCGTACAGAAGCTATCGACCATTTCAGAACCCTGGGAATTCCCGGCCGGGGAAATGAAAATTATCTCTATACGGATGTCCAGAAAGTCTTTTCTCAACCATATAAACGGCATATTGATCCTCAAAAGATTATCTTTTCAGTAGAGGATCTTTTTCATTGTGATATTCCCGAACTGGATACCGAGTTGATTCTGCTGGTCAACGGATGGTTTTATAATAACCGGCCCCCGCTACAGATTCTGCCTAACGGTATCATATACGGAAGCCTGGCCGAAGCAGCCCTTCGGTATCCGGATATGGTAAAATCCCATTATACAAAATATGCCGATCACTCAACCGAGGGACTGGTGGCGCTGAATACCGCCTTTGCCCGGGATGGCACTTTTATTTATATCCCCAAAAATGGCGGTAATGAAAAGGCTTTTCAGATTGTCAACATCCTCTTATCCACCGAAGATCTCTTTGTACAGCACCGCAACCTTGTTATTGTTGAAGAGGGAGCTGTTGCCAGGATCGTGGTGTGTGATCACTCTCTTTCGGCATTACAATATTTGACTAACTCAGTGACAGAGATTTACGTTGGCAAGAATGCAGAACTCCATTATTATAAACTACAAAATGAGCATAACCTGTCCAATCAGTTTTCTTCATCATACATTCACCAGGAACGCGATAGCCGTGTGGTATTCAATACCGTCAGCCTGCACGGCGGAATAGTTCGAAATAATGTATTTGTGAAATTAAATGGACAGGGAGCATCAAATGAGACACTCGGACTCTTTCTGGCGGATCAAAACCAGCATGTGGATAATTATACTTTCGTGGATCATGCTGAGCCGGATTGTACCAGCAGCCAGAATTTTAAAGGGGTGCTTGATGATCAGGCAACCGGTGCCTTTACCGGACGGATACTGGTTAGACAGGATGCTCAAAAAACAGAGGCTTACCAGGTCAATAATAATATCCTGCTGACCGATGAAGCACAAATGAGTACACGCCCGCAATTGGAGATCTATGCGGATGATGTCAAATGCAGCCACGGAGCTACGGTCGGGCAACTGGATGAGAATGCCCTTTTTTACTTACGCACACGGGGAATTGACTCACGTGAAGCACGCCTCTTGCTCATGCATGCCTTTGGGCATGAGATCCTGAAACAGGTTTCTGTCAAACCGTTGCAGGAGCGCTTGGAGGATTTGGTTGATAAACGATTACGCGGAGAATTGTCACGTTGTAACAATTGCCCCGTTCAATGTGAAACATAAATATCATGTCGGACTTTCAGGTTACACAAATCAGAAAAGATTTTCCTGTTTTACAGCAGGAGGTTAATGGCAAGCCCCTGGTCTATTTTGATAACGGGGCGACTGCACAAAAACCGGAGGTGGTGATCCGGTGTATGGACGAGCTGTACCGTACACAGTATGCACCCATCCATCGTTCGGTCAACTGGCTGAGCGATCAAATGACTACCCGGTATGAAAATGCCCGTGAAACCGTCAGAAAGCATCTTGACGCTTACTCAACCAACGAGATTATATTTACCAACGGAACCACCTCTTCGATCAACCTGCTGGCCGCCTCATTCGGCCGGGTTTTTATCCGCCCCGGAGATGAGATTATTCTTTCTGTAATGGAGCATCATTCGAATATTGTTCCCTGGCAAATGGTGCGCGACCAATACGGGGCCGTGTTGAAGATAATCCCCATCAGTGACGAAGGTGAACTGGATATGGAAGCTTATGAAGGTCTGCTGAATGAAAAAACCCGGATCGTGGCTGTTTCCCATGTGTCAAATACTCTCGGTACGGTGAACCCGGTTAAGGAAATTGTCAGGCTGGCCCATGAAGCGGATGTGCCGGTACTTCTTGACGGGGCGCAGGCCATTCCCCATCAACGTGCCGATGTGACTGATCTGGATTGTGATTTTTACGCTTTCTCCGGACATAAAGTGTATGGACCGACCGGTATCGGCGTGTTGTACGGAAAAGAGAAATGGCTGGAAAAATTGCCTCCCTGGCAGGGAGGCGGAGAGATGATTAACCGGGTCACCTTTGAAAAAACCACTTTCAATGAACTTCCTTTTAAGTTTGAAGCAGGTACCATGCCGTTTACAGAGGCAGTCGGACTGGCTACAGCGCTGGATTATGTGAACGGACTGGGTCTCAACCGTATCATTGCTTATGAAGAGGAACTCGTGGATTACGGAATGCGGGCTTTGTCGGCGCTCGAACAGGTGAAAATCTTCGGCCGGGCTACACAAAAAGTACCGGTGTTCTCATTCCTGGTCGGAGATATCCACCAGTATGATACCGGAATGGTATTGGATAAACTGGGAATAGCCGTGCGCACCGGATCACATTGCACGATGCCTTTGATGGACCGTCTGGGTATTACCGGAACAGTCAGGGCATCCCTTTCGTTTTATAATACTACGGATGAAATAGATGTTCTCGTAACCGGACTGAAACAGGTTATTCAAATGTTCTCATGATATGATAAAAACAATTGATGAGATTCAAAATGAGGTGATTGAGGAGTTTGCTCTGCTGACCGAATGGATGGATAAATACAATTACCTGATTGAACTGGGCAGGAGCATCCCGCTGATCGATTCCAAACTGAAAAATGAAGATCATCTGATCCGGGGATGCCAGTCGCGCGTGTGGCTTGAAGCCCGCTTCGAAGATGATAAAATATTTTTTACCGGTGATTCGGATGCTATTATCACCAAAGGAATTGCTGCATTACTGATACGGGTGATGAGCGGGCATACTCCTGAAGAAATCCTGAATACAGAGCTGTTTTTTATTTCGGAAATCGGACTCAAAGAGAACCTTTCTCCCACACGCTCGAATGGGATGACCGCCATGCTCCGGCAAATGAAGTATTACGCCTTGGCTTACCAGGCGAAAAACAAACCAAACCATGCAGATTGAAGTCCGGATAGTACGTGTCCTCCGCAATATCTATGATCCTGAAATCCCGGTTAATATTTATGATCTGGGATTGATTTATGAAGTGGAGGTTCAGGAGGGAGGCGTGGTAAAGATTACAATGACCCTGACTGCACCGGCCTGTCCGATGGCCGATCAGCTGGTTCGTGAGGTTCATGACCAGGTGCTGGATATTGAGGGAGTGGAACAGGTCGACGTGAATCTGACTTTTGAACCCAGGTGGACTAAAGATATGATGAGCGAAGAAGCCAAACTGGATCTCGGGTGGTTTTAAATGATACATCTTCTTCTGCAGATGACCTTCGCAGTGCAATCCGGACAAAGGCCCGGGATATGGGATTCTTTGCATGCGGATTCACACCGGTAACCTCTTTGTACAACTTACAACCTGCATACAATCACTGGATAAGTGAGGGGATGCACGGGGAGATGACCTATCTTGAACGTTACCCCGAACTCCGGTTTGATCCTGAAAAATTACTGCCTGGAGCCCAAACCATGATTGTATTACTCGCCGCTTATGAATCGGACAAACCGGTTTATAAAGAAGGAGATCCCCGTATCAGCCGTTATGCATTGGGAGAAGATTATCATAAAGTTTTAAAAAAGAAGGGCAAACAATTAATCCGGTGGATTCGCCGCGAAACAGGAACCCTGCAAGCACGATTTTTTACCGATTCGGCCCCGTTACTGGAACGGGAATGGGCCCGGAGAGCAGGATTGGGATGGATCGGGCGTAACGGCTGCCTCATTGTTCCGGGAAAAGGTTCCTGGTTTTTTATCGCAGAGATACTAACCGATTTAAAAATTGCTCAGGATGAACCCTTTGATCGAAATTTTTGTGGTTCTTGCACCCGATGCCTGAATGCCTGTCCCACCGGTGCCCTCCTGGGTGACGGCCGTTTGGATGCCCGAAAATGCATCTCCTACCTGACCATCGAGCACCGGTCTGAAATCCCTGATGAGTATCAGGGTGTCTGGTCAGACTGGATATTCGGATGTGATATCTGTCAGGAAGTCTGCCCGTGGAACAAAGATCCCGAGAAAGTTTCTATTGCGGAATTACTGCCGGATAACAGAAGAATTTCCCTGTCATGGAATGATCTGCAGCGGATGACTCCTGAACTTTTTGACGAACTGTTCGGTTCATCTCCGGTTAAACGGGCCGGATACCGTGGATTCATGCGGAATATCTCGTTTCTGCACCCAAACCGGGCAGATTCATGAAAAGAGATAATTTCTGACCGATTCTGGTTAGATTTGCAGGGATGAAACAGATTCTTTCAATTCTGTTAACTATACTTTTGGGAACTGTAGCCCTTTCTGCGCAGACCTGGCTGATCACCACGGCTGATCAGGTAGCCGACGGATCTTCGGGAACTTTTGCCGGAGTGGGTCCCGGTGATACGGTATGGCTTAGTGCCGGCGTGCGGGATTGCCTGCTGTTAAAGAATTTTCACGGTGCTCCGGGACAACCCGTCGTCTTTGCCAACCACGGCGGACAGGTCATTCTGGATACGGATTACCACTACGGGATCGACCTGCGGTTTTCTTCGCATATCAAGTTCGTGGGAATTCCCGGGAACGGATATGACTATGGGATCTTCATCCGCCGGGTGGGGGGTGGAGGAAGTGTGGGCCTGTCGGCCAATAACCTTTCAACGAATGTGGAGATCAGCCATGTGGAGATTACGCAAACCGGATTTGCCGGATTGATGGCCAAGACTGAACCCAATTGTACTTATCCGGCTACCCTCCGGGGTAATTTTATCCAGTACAATACCCGGGTGCATGATTGTTACATTCATGATGTGCCGGGCGAAGGAATGTATATCGGCAGTTCTTTCTATAACGGACAACATATCTCCGGATGCGGAACCCTGTTACCTCCGGTGCTGGAAGGGGTATATGTGTATCACAACCGGATAGAACATACCGGGTATGATGGTATCCAGGTAAGCAGCGCCGTGAAAGATTGCTATATCTATGATAATTATGTGAAAGACTGCAGCTATCTGCAGCAGACGGGACAAATGAGCGGTATTATTATTGGTGGGGGTACGAAAGCGGATTGTTACGCCAATACCATTATTGATCCGTACGGTACCGGGATCCTGTTGTTCGGCAAGGGCGGAACCCGGATTTTTAATAACGTGATCATCCGGGCTGCCCAACGCTATGCCCCGGGTGATCCCGATAAGCGCGAACACGGCATATTTGTTTCGGATAAAACCGGTGATGCATCTACCTTCTACGGTATTTACCAGAATACCATCATCCAGTCCAAAAGCGACGGTATCCGGATCAATAGCGATGTGCATTTTCGTGTGGAAGTGTTCAACAATGCTATCGTGGATCCCGGCGCCTACACGGTCTATGAGAATGATCAGACTTCGCGAACCGGACAGGATGCCTTTGTCTTTATCACCGATCCGAATGTTACCCCCGTGGTGCTGTCCGGTAACCAGTATCACAGGACCCTTTCATCCGCAGGGTTCGTCAATCCCGGAGCTGATGATTACCGGCCGGACAGCGGTTCACCCCTTATTGATGCCGGTATTGACCTGTCGGCTTATGGAATAGTAACCGATCACGACGGATTTCAACGTCCCAACGGTTCGGGTTATGATGTGGGTGCTTATGAGCATTATTCTGATTATGTGGATCTTTATATCCAGAATCTGAGCATCACTCCCCAGATAGCTGACCCCGGTGAAACGCTCACCGTTTCGGGCCAGGCAGGTAACAGGGGAGATCTGGATGTGTCAACCGACTATCGCCTGAAAGTGTATCTCTCTGACAATATCTCGGTTTCTGAGGATGACCGGCTGTTGGAGAATCGTGCCTATATCCGGTTTGCTGCCGGTGCTACGGAGAATTTTTCGGGATATCAATATACTCTTCCGGATACAATTCACACCGGTACCTGGTACCTGCTTTTTTTTCTGGATGCCGATCAAAGTATTCCCGAGATCAATGAAGACAATAACCTGGCATGGGTGCCTCTGACCATTTTGCCTGCCAGTTATCCTGATCTGTATCTCCGGAATCTGTCGGTTACTCCTGCTTTTCTATCAACCGGCGAAACATTCTCGCTATCGGTGGTAGCCGGGAACAGAGGTAATGCTCCGGTAGAATTATATTATGAGGTGATGATTGCCCTTTCAAAAGATACGATTTATTCACCGGATGATTTTACCCTGGAACGGTTTGATCATAATCCTTATCCTGCAGGATATCAGGAAGTGCTCAACCGTGGCGGATACCGGATTCCGCCTGAAACTTCTCCGGGTGACTGGTATCTTATTATGATCATGGATTTTAACCGTGTAGTGGATGAATCAGATGAAACCAATAATACGGCAATTGCTCCGTTACAGGTTCAAACTGCAGCTTCTGTGGATGAAATGAATTGGTTGACGGAGCCGTTTATTTTTCAGGGAGTTCGATCACTTGGCAGCTACTCTGTCGGCATTGATTTCAGAATTAGGCATGAATGCCATATCATGATCCGGGTTTCTGATCTGAATGGCAGGGTAATAGTAGAACAGACAGATTATCAGGGATCTCCTGGCAGTATGTCTATAAAGGTAAATCTTCCGGCTGCAGGTATTTATCTGATACAGGCAAATAGTTTAAATTACCGCGATTCGTACAAATTTGTTATTTTGTAACATGATGCGTTTTCGTACCGAGGTAACTCCCGAACCCCTAAATCGGTTAATTGATTACCGGCATAACCTGATGTTTATCGGTTCCTGCTTTACCGAACACATCGGGAATAAAATGTATGCACTCAAGTTTAAAACCGATATGAATCCTTTTGGGATTGTATATAATCCCGCTTCAATAGCCATTCAGTTGCAACGGTTGCTTAAGGCTGAGCCCTATCATGCAAAAGACCTTTTTCAACATGATGATTTATGGCACTCATTCGATTTTCACTCACGTTTTTCCCATATCGACCGGGATGTTTGTTTAGAATTGATTAACAGGCAATTAACCTCCTCGGCAGAATTCCTCAGGAAGACGGATTTTCTGTTTATCACTTTTGGAACAGCAGTAACTTTCCATTTGGCTGATTCAGGTGAAGTGGTTTCTAATTGCCATAAATTGCCGGCTGACCGGTTTGAAACCGAGTTGCTGCGGGTAGGGGAGATTGTACATGCTTTTCAACGGGTATTGGGTGATTGCCGAAAGATCAATAACGACCTGCAGGTAATCCTTTCTGTCAGTCCGGTCCGCTATCTGAAAGAGGGCCCGCTGGGTAACCAGGTAAGTAAAGCTACCTTGTTGCTTGCTTGTTCTGAATTATCTGAAAGAATGGAGTATGTGCATTATTTCCCTGCATACGAAGTTTTTATGGATGATCTTCGGGATTACCGCTTTTATGACAGCGACCTGGTACATCCTTCAAAATCCGGGATCGATTATATCTGGAAACTCTTTCAAAACAGTTGTTTGGATCCGCATGCCGGGGAGGTGATCAGGGAGGTGGAGGCGGTGGTAAAAGCTGCTAGGCATAAACACACGGGTCAGGTTACACCCAAACATCAAAAGTTTCTTGAGAAATATCTGGTGCTTACAAAAAGTTTACAGAGCC
>JAGHDB010000213.1 GCA_021160155.1 Bacteroidales bacterium
AAGAAAGACCGGGGTGGTGCGGGAGAGGATGATAATCGGACTGTTATTTCGCATTTCTACCCGTACGACTACTGCTCTGAGCGTATCGCCTTTTCTGAAAAAGTCAGAAGGGATCTGTTCTGATTTGGGTAATACCAGCTCATTGCCTTCATCATCCAGGATCAGGCTTTCGCGATTCCATACCTGGTAAACCTCACCGGTGATGATATCGCCGATTTTGTCTTTATATTTACTGTAAATGTGATCTTTCTCCAACTCCATAATTCTCGAAGTCAGGTTCTGGCGGAGCGAAAGAATGGAACGGCGACCAAAATCTTCAAGATGCACTTCGTCGGTTACCTCTTCACCTACTTCGTAATCCTCATCAATTTTTTTGGCTTCAGATAATGTGATCTGAAGATTGGGGTCTTCAATTTCCCCGTCATTTACCACTACACGATTACGCCAGATTTCAAAGTCACCCTTGTCTACATTGATGATGACATCGAAATTCTCATCCGTACCGTATTTTTTCTCCAGCATGCTGCGAAATACATCCTCCAGAACACTCATCATGGTGGTCCGGTCAATGCTTTTCAGTTCTCTGAATTCTGAAAAGGTGTCTATGAGGTTGATCTGGTCCATAATCCTAAATTATTTACAATCAAAATTTTATCTCAACTTTTGCTGTCTTTATTTCGCTTAACCTAACCATTAGCAGATCAGGATTCGGGCGTTTACGGGTTTTTTTAGGCAATACTACAATATATGAATCATTAGGCCGGTCATCATACACTTCGGTTAAAACACCGTTGATGTATGCCCCGTCTTTCATCCAAAGACGTAAAGTGCTGCCCTTATGCTTCGGGTATTGCCGGATATCATGCAACGGCTGATCCAGTCCGGATGAAGATACCTGTAACTCAAAATCTTCCTGATCCCGGTCCAGTGCCGCTTCAATTTTTTTATGCCAGATGGCACAGTCATCCAGGGTGACCCGTTGGGCATGGTCAATAAATACCCGAATCACATTTGACCGGTTGACAGATATCCCGGTCAGAAAAAAGCCCGAGTTGCCAAGTACTTGATCCACAGTCTCTTCTATATCCTTTTTTGTGCGCATCTATAACTTATCAAAAAATAGGGGACTTCCGTCCCCTAAACATAAAACCCTCTACATTCGAGCGCAAAATTAACGAATAATTACTTAACACGCAAAATAATCGTAAAATTGCATCAGGAATGTAAATCTCTTATTATCTGAGGATGAGTGTTTATCACCAAACAAACAAGCGTAAGATCATTAATGATCCGGTATATGGTTTCATCAGAATCCCTTTTGAAGAACTGTATGATATCATTGAACATCCATATTTTCAAAGACTTAGAAGGATCCGGCAATTGGGGCTTACTTTTTATGTCTATCCGGGTGCCAATCACAGCAGGATGCAGCATGCACTCGGAACAGCTCACCTGATGACCACTGCATTGGATGTGTTGCAACAAAAAGGGGTGGAGATCACGGAAGAAGAACGAAAAGCAGCTATTGCAGCGATCCTGTTGCATGACATAGGTCACGGACCCTTTTCACATGTCCTGGAGACCAGTCTGGTACCAAAGGTAACACATGAAGCACTTTCGCGTTTGTTTATGGCTCATCTGATCCGGCATCTGAAAGGTATTTCAGGTCTGGTACTGGAGGTTTTTGACAATGAGTATAAAAAGGGATTTCTTCATCAGTTGATATCCGGCCAGTTAGATATGGACCGTCTGGATTATCTTCGCCGGGACAGTTTTTTTACCGGAGTAACCGAAGGTGTGGTCGGATCAGAACGGATCATCAAAATGCTTCAGGTGGCAGACGGCCAGCTGGTAGTGGAACAGAAAGGGATCTACTCCATTGAAAAGTTCTTGATATCCAGAAGGTTGATGTACTGGCAGGTCTATCTGCACAAAACAGTGATCGCTGCCGAACAGATGCTGGTGCACGCCCTGCTCCGGGCCCGTGAACTGGCTTCCCAGGAGGTGACGTTATTTACTACACCCGGACTGAAGGCCTTTCTTTATCCCGGCGTGTTGACCCGGAATCCGCTCGGGGATACGGAGTTGTTGATTGATATGTTTGCCCGCCTCGATGATAATGATATCTTCGCCTCCCTGAAGGTCTGGGCCGATCATGACGACCGGGTTCTGTCTTTTTTATCTGAAGGACTGATCGACCGGAAATTATTTGCCATCCGGATACAGAAAACACCTTTTGATGAACAATTGATCCATGATCTTCGACTGGAGGTGGCCCATAAGATGAATATCAGCATGGACGAAGCAACTTATCTGGTGTTCAGCCGGCCTGTTACTAATCATGCTTATCATGAAGAGGATGACCAGATATTTTTTATGAACAGCAAAGGCCAACTGAGCCGTTTATCCGATACAAGCGATATCATCAACGTACCGCTGCTCAGCCAAACGGATCAGAAATATTTTCTTTGTTTCCCTAAAATCCGTTTATCGCATGAACCCGAACAATAACCACCGTAATACTGACGTTATAAATTATTATCCCAGAAGCCTATGAAATTTACCGCCCGGCAGATTGCCGATCAATTAAACGGAGTAATTGAAGGTAGCCCGGATATTACCGTTCATACTGTTTGCCGCATTGAAGAAGGCACTCCCGGTGCACTGACTTTTCTCTCAAATCCAAAGTACCAGCCGTATGTGTACCAAACCAAAGCATCAGTGATTCTGGTTTCAAAAAAGGCTGTTTTTACCGGTGCCATTACCCCTACCCTGATCCGGGTGGATGATCCTTACCAGGCATTGGCTAAACTACTGACCCTGGTAGAAAAGCAGCCTGATCGTAAGGGTCTTGAAGAGATGTCTTATATTCATCCGGAGGCTGAACTGGGAGACGGAGTCTATGTGGGCGCTTTTGCTTACATCGGTAAAGGTGTCAAAATCGGAAACCGGGTTAAGATATTTCCTCATGTGTATATCAGTGATGACGTGGTTATCGGGGATGATACCCATATCTATTCAGGGGTGAAAATTCATCACCAGTCCCATATCGGAAACCATTGTATCCTTCACAGCGGCGTGGTTATCGGGGGTGATGGATTCGGATTTGCTCCGGGATCCGGAATGAACTATTCAAAAATTCCGCAGATAGGTAATGTTATTCTTGAAGACCATGTAGAGGTGGGTTCCAATACTACGATTGACCGGGCTACGATTGGTTCTACCATTATCCATCAGGGAGTTAAACTGGATAACCTGATCCAGGTCGCCCATAACGTGGAGATTGGAGCCAACACCGTGATTGCTGCTCAGACCGGGATATCGGGATCCACAAAAATCGGTAAAAACTGCATGATCGGGGGCCAGGTGGGTATTGTCGGACATCTTACCATTGCTGACGGAACCCGCATTGCTGCTCAATCCGGCGTAGGAAGTTCAATCACACGTAAAGGGACAACCGTGCAGGGATCTCCGGCCTTTGATGTGATACCTTACCAGAAATCCTATGTCGTTTACCGTAATCTTCCTGCAATGCTGAAGCGTCTCGAAAAACTTGAAAATATGAAACTTCAGAAGAGAGGCGATGGATAAGGATTTTATTCTTCAAGCCAAAATCCTATTTTTGCACCTCAAACCTGAATGTCTATGACGAACAAACAGCATACGGTTTCAAAAACGGTAACCCTTAAAGGAACCGGCCTCCATTCAGGAGAGGAAGTGACGGTCACTATTCATCCGGCCCCTGAAAATCATGGAATAGTTTTCAGACGGGTGGATTTGCCTGAACAACCCCTTATCAGGGCCGTGGTTGAAAATGTAGTTGATACGGAAAGAAATACGGTGCTTGAAGAGAACGGGATACGTATCGGCATGGTAGAACACTCTTTGTCGGCCTTGGCGGGTTTGGAGATCGATAATGTATTGATTGATATTGACGGACCGGAGCTGCCCATTCTGGATGGCAGTGCACGCAAAGTGGCCGATGCCCTGATCACGGCAGGAATTACAACACAAAACAGTGAACGTTCATTCTTTGAGATCAAAGATCCTATTATCTTCAAGGATGAGGAGAGAGAGATTGAAATCATGGGACTTCCGGCTGACGAATTCAGTTTAAGTGTCATGATCGATTACAATTCGGTGGTGTTGGGTAATCAATATGCTTCCCTGCAGAAAGTGGAAGATTACAAGCGGGAGATCGCTCCGGCCAGAACCTTTGTCTTTTTCAGAGAACTGGAGGTGTTGTGGAGAAGCGATATGATCAAAGGAGGAAGCCTGGATAATGCCATGGTGATCCTTGAACGTGAGGTGTCACAAACTGAATTAGACCGGGTAGCTGATTTGCTGGGAAAACCCAGGGTGCATGGGCAGGTTCACGGGATACTCAGTACTACAAAATTGGAATTCAGTAACGAACCGGCACGCCACAAACTGCTTGACCTGTTGGGTGATCTCACCCTGATCGGAATGCCGTTGAAAGGTAAAATCATTGCTACCCGTCCCGGTCACTGGGCCAATGTTGAGTTCGCAAAACTGGTCAAACAAGCAATCAGACAGGAGCAGGAGAGAAATACAGTACCGCAATACGATCCTGCCGGTAAACCGGTTTTCGATATTCATGGTATTATGGATCTGTTGCCCCACCGGCCACCTTTTTTATTGATTGACCGGATCATGGAGCTGACGGATCAGGTGGTGGTCGGGGTGAAAAACGTGACCATGAACGAACCTTTTTTCGTTGGCCATTTCCCGGCTGAACCCGTTATGCCCGGAGTGCTGGTCGTTGAAGCAATGGCACAATGTGGAGGGGTTCTGGTACTCAGCACGGTTGAAAACCCCAGAGAATACAGTACTTATTTTCTTAAGATCGACAGTGTGCGGTTTAAACGTAAGGTGGTCCCCGGAGATACACTGGTAATAAAGTGTGAACTGGTTGATCCGATTCGCAGAGGTATTGCCCGTATGCGCAGCCGGGTTTTTGTCGGTGGTAAAGTGGTAACCGAAGGAGAGATGTTGGCCCAAATTGTAAAAAATACATAGCCTGAAAAAAATCACTTCATGATATCACCACTCGCTTCTGTTCATCCCCATGCCCGTATTGCTGAAAATGTAACCATCGAACCGTTTGCAACGATCAGTGAAGATGTAGAGATCGGTGAAGGTACATGGGTGGGGCCTAATTCAGTGATTATGGATGGAGCACGGATTGGCAAAAATTGCAAAATTTTTCCCGGTGCCGTAATCTCAGCTATTCCGCAGGATCTTAAGTACAGGGGTGAGAAAACCCTGGTTGAAATCGGCGACTCTACTACGCTGCGTGAATGTGTGACGGTTAATAAAGGTACGGCTGCAATTGGTACTACCATCATCGGTGGACACTGCCTGATCATGGCATATTCACATGTGGCCCATGATTGTAAGTTGGGCAATCATGTAATTATGGCCAATGCAACCGGACTGGCAGGAGAGATTACTATTGATGATTATGCTTACCTGGGTGGAATGGTGGGAGTTCACCAGTTTGTGCATATCGGTGCACATACCATGATCCAGGCCGGATCAAGAATCGGCCAGGATATCCCGCCTTATGTCACCGCCGGCCGCCATCCTGTCCGATATGAGGGGATCAATGTAATCGGACTGCGTCGGAGGGGATTTTCTGAAGAAACTATCGAAACCATTCATGAAGTATACCGATATCTCTACCAGAAGAAGCTGAATGTTTCGCAAGCCTTTAATGCTATAGAAAAAGAGCTGCCTGCTACCCCCGAACGCGATGAAATACTCCACTTCATTCGCCACTCAAAAAGAGGAATTATCCGGTAATGAATAAAGAGG
>JAGHDB010000291.1 GCA_021160155.1 Bacteroidales bacterium
ACATCCCTCTGCTTGCAGATCATTTTTTAACACAGATATGTGGGGAAATGGGTATCCCGGTAAAAAAAATTACTCCGGAAGCTATTGATGAACTTAAAAAGTTTGAATGGACCGGGAATATCCGGGAATTCAGGAATGTATTAGAACGGTTAATTATCCTGGGTGGAGATAAAATCACTGCTTCGGATGTGAAAACCTTTGCCACTCCTTATGAATTATAGTGGAAGGTTGCTGCAGGAATTGGAGCCTGATTGACGAAAGTTTTCTATCTTGAAAAGGTAAAATAGCATCATGCCATCTTCACTCCTGAATAAAAAGGTCAGTTTTGGTACCGCTCCGGTTTTTTTTACGGCCATCTCCACTATTCTGGGAGCCATTCTTTTTCTGCGACTGGGCTGGGGCCTCGGACAACTCGGATTCATCGGCATTATCGGGATCATCGCCCTGGGACACCTTATTACCATCCCCACAACCCTGGCTGTAGCAGAAATTGCCACCAACCAAAAAGTTCAGGGAGGCGGAGCTTATTATATCATCTCCCGGTCATTCGGTTTGAATATCGGCGGATCCATCGGGATCGCCCTTTATATTTCTCAAGCCATTTCGGTGGCTTTTTACATCATTGCCTTTGCAGAAGCCTGGGATCCCGTGATTATCTGGCTTCGTGATCAAACCGGATTTTTGCTCCCGAAAAGAGTCATCAGCCTGAGTACCATGACCATACTTTCTGCCGTGATGCTCACTCGGGGTGCCCGAATAGGCATGAAAGCTTTATATGCGGTAGTTGCAATTCTATTTATTTCGATTTTTCTCTTTTTCATCGGATCCCCTGACCACGCACCGGATGCTTTTATTCTCAACAGCCATGTGGCGCAACCTGCTTCATTCTTTTATGTATTCACTATTCTTTTCCCTGCATTTACCGGGTTGGCAGCGGGACTGGGATTGTCGGGAGATCTGAAAAACCCCAAAAAAGCCATTCCGCGTGGAACGATCTGGGCCACACTCCTGGGCATGGTGGTTTATGCGGGCGTAGCTTACAAATTATCGATCTCGGCCGTACCGGAAGATTTAAACAGTGACCAGTTAATCATGCAACGAATTGCCCTTTGGGGTCCGATTATACCAATCGGACTGGCAGCTGCAACTTTAAGTTCGGCATTAGGCAGTATTCTGGTAGCCCCCAGGACTTTACAGGCCATCGGGGTTGACCGGATCCTGCCCAACCAACGGGCAAACCGGTGGATGGCTTTTGGTCGCCAGGGATCCAATGAGCCGGTTAACGCTTCCATCATTACCATCCTGATCGCCTGTTTTTTTATCGCGGTTGGGGATATCAATTTCGTGGCAGGTATTATTTCGATGTTTTTCATCATGACGTATGGCGCCATTTGTCTGATCTCGTTTCTTGAGCACCTGGCAGCCGATCCCAGTTACCGCCCCACCTTCAGGTCGAAATGGTATCTTTCACTCGTTGGTGCCATACTTTCGTTCTGGGCCATGTTTAAAATGAATCCGCTTTACGCTTTCCTTGCTTTGGTTCTGATGGGCATGATTTACTACTATATTACCGCAAAAAACAAACAGAAGCAAGGTCTGGCAAACCTGTTCAGGGGGGTTATGTTTCAAATCAGCCGTCAGTTACAAATTCTGGTACAACGTGCCGACCAGGGAGATTCTGAATTTAACTGGCGCCCTTTTGTGGTCTGTATTTCAAGAGATTCTTTTAAACGACGGTCAGCTTTTGACCTGATCAAATGGCTCTCCTATAAGTACGGTTTTGGTACCTACATGCATTATATTAAGGGATACCTAAATGCAGATACCCATCGTGAGTCACGTGAAGTGCTGAGCAGGCTTCTGGCTCTCACACAAGCTGCCCGGAGTAAAGTCCACCTGGATACTATTATCAGTCCGTCTTATACTTCGGCCATTGCCCAGATGATTCAAATCCAGGGCATATCCGGAAAAGGAAATAATATGATCCTGCTTGAATTCAGCAGGGATGAACCGGGGGATTTCCCCGAAGTGATACGGAATTTCGGCCTGTTTAAATCTACTCATTTCGATGTTTGTATTTTGAATACTTCAATTAAGGGATTTGGTTATTATCGTGAGATTCATGTGTGGATCACCTCGCAGGATTATGAAAACGCCAATCTGATGATCCTGTTGGCTTTCATCCTGCTGGGGCATCCCGATTGGAAAAAAGGGGTCATTAAAATTTTCGCGCTGTATCCTGAAGAACAGATGAAGCGCCAACGATACCAGCTAATGCAACTGATCCGTGCCGGACGATTGCCCATCTCTCCTGAAAATATTGAACTGATCCGGTTTGATCCTGAAAAAAGTGAAAAACGGATCATCTCTGAAAAATCCATAGATGCCGATTTTATCATAACCGGTTTTCGCACTTCTGATGTACAAGAAGGGTTGGGGTTTTTTGCCGACTGGGGTGATTTGAATAATATTTTATTTGTAAATGCTGACCGTCAAAAGGAGATTAAATAATGAATAAAATTGCTGTCTTTCCGGGCACATTTGATCCTTTTACCAAAGGACACGAAAATATTGTGCAGCGTGCTCTGCCGCTTTTCGATAAAATTATCATCGCGATCGGCAAGCATTCATTGAAAACGCCTCTGTTCACTATCACGCAACGATTGAGAATGATTGAAGAACTTTACCATGACAACCGGAAAATTGATATCCAAAGTTATGAGGGCCTCACGATTGATTTTTGCCGGGATCATCATGCGCGATACCTGTTACGGGGATTAAGAACAGCTGCGGATTTTGAGTATGAACGGGCCATTGCCCAAGTCAACAGAAAAATGAATGACCAGATTGAAACGGTTTTTCTTTTAACCACTCCGGAATTCACTCCTGTTAACTCTACAATTATCAGAGATATTCTTCGACATGGAGGAGATGCTTCTCCTTTTTTACCAGACAAGATGAAACTATATGATGATGAACAGTAATCAGATAATTGCCTCTTTATTGCTGGATATTAAAGCCATTAAGCTCTCTCCGGAGGTTCCTTTTCAGTGGGCTTCAGGATGGAAGTCACCCATCTACTGTGACAACCGGATCACACTCTCCCACCCTGAAGTAAGAAATACCATCCGGGATGAATTTGTGATGCAAATCCGGCAACGATATCCGGATGCTGAAGTGATCGCCGGGGTAGCAACGGGAGCTATTGCTCATGCAGTACTGGTTGCCGATAAATTGAACCTGCCCTTTATATATGTCAGACCCCGGGCAAAAGCACATGGTTTGGGCAACCAAATAGAAGGAGCATTTCAACCCGGACAAAAAGTAGTGATTATTGAAGACCTCGTATCAACCGGGAAAAGCAGTCTTCATGCCTATGAAGTTCTGCATAAAGCAGGTTTGGACACACTGGGGATGTTGGCTATCTTCACCTATGAATTTCCTGAAGCGGAGAAAAATTTCATTCATGCCGGCTGCCCGCTCACCACACTCAGTAACTACCACAACCTGATCGATCTGGCTATCCGGGCAGGCTACCTGAATGAAAATAACCGTAAGTTACTTGAATCCTGGCGAAAAGATCCTGCTACCTGGCCCCAAACCTAAATAACATACTCCACCTCCTGAAATCCATACGTTCTCAACTTTCCCGTTTCATCCTCCAGCCGTAATCGTCCGAAATTATCCACCCCGACAATTTGAGCGTTAAATAATTTACCCTGAGAATTGTACGTGGCAAATTGTCTGTACCGGTAAAGTTTTCGGGTATAGGCTGCCAAAAGATCACTGCTTTTATTGGTTTTTAGTTGTGATAACCTGTTCATCAGGCAATTTAACAGCAGATCTTCGATCTCGGTCAGATTATAGGTAACGGGATGTATCTGCGAAAGAGAAACCGGATTGGGTAAACTCTCCGGAAAATCAGTCTGGTTGATGTTGATCCCAATCCCCAGAACAGTATAGCGGATCATTTCTCCCACAATACTGTTTTCGATCAGCAGTCCACCAAGTTTTTTATCCCTGAAATATAAATCATTAGGCCATTTAATGGTAATCTCACCGGTAAATAGTCCGGTAAAATCAACCATTGCTTCAGAAGCCAAAACGGAAAGCAGAAACTGATCCCCGGCAAGCAGTTGGTCGGGGTATATGACCAGGGATCCGGTAAGATTTTGTCCGGGAGATCCCAGCCAACTGTTTTCACCCTGTCCCCGTCCGGCAAACTGATCATCCGTTCTTATCCAGAATGGTTGAAAAGAAGTTGACCGGGCAGCCTTTTTCAGGGCCCAACGGTTCGTTGAATCCACCCGGTCAAGAAAAAACTTTCGGGGAAGTGTCATCTCCTATTGATTAACTGACTAAATTTACCACAAAACCGTAAAGGCTGTCGAATTTTTTATGAATAAAATTCAGGAAGAAGATCAACTCCAACAATTACTGGATGTTATCATTGAAGCCATCCGTTCAAAGAAAGGAGAAGAGATCACCGATTTAGACCTGACGCATCTGAATACGAGCATTTGCAGGCATTTTGTTATTTGCCATGCATCTTCTACTACGCAGGTAAAAGCCATAGCACATACAATTGAAGATCAGGTATCAAAAAAAAACAGGTTGAAGCCTTTTCATCGTGAAGGATACGAAAATGCCAGTTGGATTCTGCTGGATTTTGCAGATGTGATCGTGCATGTGTTCCAGAAGACTTACCGCAGGTTTTATCAATTGGAAGAACTTTGGGCCGATGGCATCAGAAAAGATTGTGTAACTTAAATCAAAGTTCTTGATTAACTGAAACTTTTTCTCTTTAGAATGGTATAATAATTGTCTCTGATTGTTTCATACTTTTATATCCGGCAGCTTGATTAATTACTGAAAAAATGGCAGATCAAAATAAACCGACAAATCCCAGGTTCCGTTTTAATCAGGATCGAAAACCTAAAAAAGATCCGTTGAAGAAAAAACCAAAAATTAACGTGTATTGGATTTACGGATTGATTTTCGTAGGTATTCTTCTGATCAATTATCTGAATGTGGGCAATAAACCCCAGGAGATCAACCGCAAACAATTTGAAAGTCTGATGCTGAAATCGGGAGATGTTGAGAAAATTGTAGTGGTGAATAAAGAGCTGGTTGAAATCTATATCCGTGAAGACGCTATCGGTGATCAAAAGTACCAGCAATTATACACCCGCAGCTTTGGGAGCCTCCCGCGTAAAGGCCCCCAGTTCTATTTCAGAATTGCCTCCATTGAGATTTTTGATAAACGGCTTGAGGAAGTGCAGGCTGACATCCCTCCTGAAAACCGGATTACGTACAGTGTGGAAACCCATAAGGATTATTTTATGCAGATCCTGGGGTGGATCATTCCGTTCGGGATATTGATCCTGATCTGGTTGTTTCTTTTCCGCCGGATGAGTGGAGCCTCAGGTGGGGGTGGTGCCGGAAATATTTTTAATGTTGGAAAGAGTAAAGCCCGGATATTCAATAAAGAAGAAGACAACATCAATGTGAATTTCACTGATGTAGCCGGTTTGGAGGAGGCGAAGACAGAAGTCATGGAGATTGTTGATTTTCTCAAAAAACCACAAAAGTATACGCAATTAGGCGGGAAAATCCCGAAAGGA
>JAGHDB010000146.1 GCA_021160155.1 Bacteroidales bacterium
AAAATACACTTTCAGTGTAGCTCCCGATGCAACCCTGGTGTTTTCTTTTGTGGGGTATCGGAGCCAGGAAATCCCTGTTGCAGGCAAAAGTGTTATCAATGTTACGATGACAGAAGAAACTATAGGATTGAAGGAGGTTGTTGCAGTTGGATACGGTACTCAGAAAAGGGTAAATTTAACTGGTGCTGTTTCGACTACCGATAAAGAGGTCTTGGAAAATCGACCGTTAGCCAATGTTCAGCAGGCATTGCAGGGACTGGTTCCTAATCTGAACATTGCACCTACCGTAGCAGGTGGAGAACCCGGTTCAGATATGAGTATGAACATCCGTGGTTTAACATCATTTGAAGGAAGTAATAACCCCTATGTTTTAGTTGATGGAATTCCAATGGGAATAAACGATATCGATCCTAATGATATTGAATCTATTTCCGTTTTGAAAGATGCTGCATCAAGTGCTATTTACGGGGCAAGGGCAGCGTATGGAGTAATTCTGATTACAACAAAAAAAGGGCAAAAAGGTGCAAGAATTTCATATGGAATGAACTATGGAGCGAGTTCTCCCACAATCTGGCCAGAAATAGTACAAGGCATTGAGTGGGCATATGCATTGAACGAAGCCAAAATCAATGCAGGGGGTTCGCCATATTATGATGATGATGCCCTTAATCGATTGGCACAAAATCTAGTGGAACCGGGAAGCGCCCCCGCCATGTTACCCACTGCTGACAGCCTGGATTGGGATATAATGAATACGGGGACAAAAGGAGTAGCAAATGATAACCTGACTTCGTTGATTGTAAATAGATATGCCCCCATGGTGAAGCATAACTTAAGTATATCCGGTGGAAATGAAAAGATTAATTATTATGTTTCCGGCGCATATTTTTACGAAAAGGGACTATTGAAATTTGGTAATGAAGCTTTCAACAGGTATAATGTAGATGCAAAGATTAGTGCACAAGCTACTTCCTGGATGAAGTTTTCTTTCCTTTCTAAATTCAGACGTGGTCATGAAAATTTTCCTTGGAATCAGTTTTATGGACGAGCATGGATTATGAACTGGATTGGAAAATTAAAACCAGGTACTCCGGCAAAGTATCCCGGAACAGATATTTGGACCAAACAAACCAGAGTTGAGGAGTGGAAAAATATGCGGCAGATTAAAACAAATAAACAGTTCGTTATTTCTCCCAGGATAATTCTTGAGCCGTTAAAAGGATGGGTGACAAACATCGAATTGAACTACAAAGCCAATCAAGATGAAGATATAAGATTTTGCAAACAGTACCCCTGGGTCAGGCCGACTGGTGAAATAGCCTATGTCCCACAAAACCAGTCAGAAACCCAATACAGATCCAACATGACGACAAATACATATGTTTCACCTAACATTTATTCAACGTATACAACAACCTTTGGATCACATAACCTGCGTATTATGGCAGGTTATCAACAGGAAGCCTATGAATACAGTAATCTCTATGCACAGGCCTTTTATTTATTGAGTAATAAAGTTCCTTCCCTCAGTACAAGTGTCGGAGAGAAAACTATTGACGACGGAAAAGGACACTGGGCTACACAAAGTGTTTTTGGAAGATTGAATTATAATTTTTCTGAAAAATATTTGTTGGAGGTTAATGTAAGGGCTGACGGCTCTTCCAGATTTGAAGAAGGTAAGAGATGGGGCGTATTTCCATCGGTATCGGCTGGATGGGTTATTTCAAAAGAGAACTTTTTCTCACTGCAAGATCAAATAGATTTATTAAAATTGAGAGCTTCTTATGGGGTCCTCGGTAACCAAAATGTTGCCAATTATTTATATATTCCAAATTTACCGATCCGTCAGACAAATTATTGGTTGTTTGCTAACGAACGTGCTTGGGTCGTTGGTACCCCAAATCTTACTAGCATCGATTTAACGTGGGAAAAGGTGGCTACGTATGATCTCGGAGTTGATCTCGGGATCCTGAATAATCGGTTAGGGCTGACATTCGACGCATATGAATCACATACAACCGACCTGGTTGGACCGGGACAACCCACTCCTGCAGTGTTGGGAACATCTGTGCCAAAGAAAAACGAAGGAGAGATAAGGACCCGGGGATGGGAACTTGAGCTTTCATGGAAAAACAGGGTAAGCCCGGATTTTAATTATGAATTAAGGGCGGTTTTATCTGATCACATAAGCACCGTAGTGCATTATAACAACCCAACTAAACTACTAAACAGGTATTACGACGGAGAGGTCTTAGGTGAAATTTGGGGACTTGAAACCGCTGGTCTTTACCAAGACCAAGAAGATATTGAAAGTTATGGTGTTGATCAGAGTTATATATATTCCGGTACCTGGTTTCCGGGTGACATGAAATATGTAGATCAGAACGGGGACGGTAAGATTGATATTGGAGACAATACCAAAGAAAATCACGGGGATAAGAAAATCATAGGAAACAGTACGCCAAGATATGTATATGGATTTAATGCGCGTGCCAGATGGAAAGGATTTGATTTTTCAATTCTTCTGCAGGGGATTGCTAAAAGAGATCTTGACCTGAGGAGTGCAGTTTTTAGGGGGCCTTCAGCCGGACCAATGCATAATAATGTTTTAAAAGGACACTTGGACTATTGGCGTGATGAAACCAGCCCTTTAGGGGCTAATCCCGATGCCTATTTCCCACGTCCCTATGCTCAGTATTGGGGACAGAACCAAAAGAACTACAGTTATCCAACCGATCATTTTCTCCAAAACGGAGCTTTTTTAAGACTTAAAAATTTCCAAATTGGTTATACTCTCCCTGGCCGTATTACCCAAAAAATTTCCATGTCGAGTGCTAGGTTATATTTGTCAGGTGAAAACCTTTTAACTTTTACAAAGTTAATGTTTTTTGATCCTGAAGCATTTGCGGGAAGATGGTATGGAGCCGGCGACGCGTATCCATTAAGCAAGACATGGTCTATAGGATTAAATGTTAACTTCTAAAAATTATTGG
>JAGHDB010000086.1 GCA_021160155.1 Bacteroidales bacterium
CATTTGGAGACAAGCAAGCCGAAGGACGGGCTGATATGAAGAATTTGTTAGGCGGAAAAGGGGCCAATCTGGCTGAAATGAATCTGATTGGCGTACCGGTCCCTCCGGGTTTCACCATTACCACTGAGGTTTGTGCCGAGTATAACCGTTTGGGTCGTGATCAGGTAGTTGCACTGTTAAAGGATGATGTTGAAGCAGCTATTCATCATATTGAAAGGATCATGGGCACTGAATTTGGTAGTAGTGAAAACCCCTGCCTGATATCCGTTCGCTCCGGTGCCCGGGCTTCTATGCCGGGAATGATGGATACCGTACTGAATCTCGGATTAAATGATGATGCCGTTCAGGGATTAATCAAACGAACAGGGACAGAACGTTTTGCATGGGATTCGTATCGCCGTTTCGTACAAATGTACGGGGATGTAGTGCTCGGGTTAAAACCTGCTTCTAAAGAGGATGTGGATCCGTTTGAGGAGATCATTGACCAAATGAAGAAGGAAAAAGGGGTTGCCCTGGATACCGAACTAACGGTTGACGATTTAAAAGAGCTTGTGATTCGCTTTAAAGCAGCAGTTAAGAAAAATACCGGAAAAGAATTTCCGGTTGATCCGTGGGATCAGTTATGGGGTGCGATCATGGCTGTTTTTGACAGTTGGAATAACGATCGGGCTATTTTATACCGCCGGCTGAACAAGATACCCGATGAATGGGGAACCGCAGTGAATGGTCAGGCAATGGTTTTCGGAAACATGGGTGACCGTTCTGCCACCGGCGTGGCTTTTTCACGGGATGCAGCAACAGGAGAAGATATTTTCAACGGTGAATATTTAATCAATGCCCAGGGTGAAGATGTAGTAGCCGGTATTCGCACACCCCGGCAGATTACTAAAGAGGGTTCTTTGCGTTGGGCAAAACTGGCCAATGTTTCAGAAGAAGAACGCGCCAGTAAATATCCCTCCCTCGAAGAGACCATGCCTGAAGTTTATCGTGAACTGAACGAGATCCAGCAAAAACTGGAAGACCATTATAAAGACATGCAGGATTTGGAGTTCACCATTCAGGATGGCAAATTATGGTTGTTGCAAACACGAAACGGAAAACGCACCGGCGCTGCCATGGTTAAAATTGCCATGGATATGTTGCGTCAGGGCATCATTGATGAAAAGACAGCTATTTTGCGACAGGAACCCGGTAAACTTGACGAACTGTTGCATCCGGTATTCGATAAAGATGCTATAGCACATGCCAAAGTCATTGCCAAAGGATTACCCGCCTCTCCGGGTGCAGCTACCGGTCAAATCGTTTTTCATGCTGATGATGCCGAGACCTGGGCCGCTGAAGGCAAAAAGGTTGTACTGGTACGTATTGAAACTTCTCCTGAGGATCTGAAAGGAATGAATGTAGCCCAGGGAATTTTAACCGCACGCGGAGGAATGACTTCACATGCTGCCGTGGTAGCCCGCGGTATGGGAAAATGTTGTGTTTCAGGCGCCGGAGGTATGGTAATTGACTACAAAACCCGGACTGTTAAAACAGGAGGTTCTTCTTATCAGGAAGGCGACTGGATCTCTCTTAACGGAAGTACCGGTGAAGTATATGACGGTAAAACACAAACTATTGATCCCGAATTAAGTGGTGATTTCGGAGAACTGATGCAACTGGCGGATCAATTTGCCACAACAAAAGTCAGAACCAATGCGGATACTCCTCATGATTCGAAAGTAGCCCGCAATTTTGGTGCTATAGGTATCGGGCTCTGCCGTACCGAGCACATGTTCTTTGAAGGGGATCGTATCAAGGCAGTCCGCGAAATGATCCTGGCAGAAGATGAAGCCGGTCGCCGCAAAGCACTGGATAAACTGCTGCCTATGCAGCGCAGTGATTTTGAAGGTATTTTTGCAGCCATGCATGATCTTCCGGTAACCATCCGTCTGCTGGATCCTCCCCTGCATGAATTTGTTCCCCATGAAGAAGAGAACCAGCGTGAAATGGCTGAAGAGATGGGCATTACACTTCAAGAAGTTAAAAACAAAGTAGAGTCTCTTCATGAGTTCAACCCGATGCTGGGTCACCGTGGTTGCCGTCTGGGTAATACCTATCCTGAAATATCGGAAATGCAGGTCCGGGCCATCATCGAAGCAGCGCTTAACCTGAAAGAAAAAGGCGTTCATGCTCATCCGGAGATTATGATCCCGCTGACGGGTACGGTTGAAGAGATGCGGATGCAGGAAAAAATCACACGGGATACGGCTGAAAAAGTATTTGAAGAGCGGGGTGACCGAATTGATTACCTGGTGGGTACCATGATTGAAGTCCCGAGAGCTGCACTGACAGCCGACCAGATCGCTGAATCGGCTGAATTCTTCTCTTTCGGCACCAATGACCTGACCCAGATGACCTTTGGATATTCCCGTGACGATGCAGGCAAGTTTTTGCCCGTCTACCTTGAAAAAGGTATTCTGAAAGAAGATCCTTTCCAGGTCCTCGACCAGGCCGGTGTGGGACAATTGGTTGAAATGGCTGTTCAGAAAGGCCGCAGTACACGACCGGATCTCAAAGTAGGTATTTGCGGTGAACATGGTGGTGAGCCTTCATCTGTTGAATTTTGCCACCGTGTGGGTATGAACTATGTCAGTTGTTCTCCATTCAGGGTTCCAATCGCACGTTTGGCTGCCGCACAGGCTGCACTTCGTTAATATCTCCGGAGAGATATAATCTTTTCACCGTATGAAAAGTATATGGCTTACCCTTGTCGCTATCCTGATCGCTTATATTGCGGGATCTTTCTCATCAGCCTATTGGTTGGGGAAATGGTTCAAAAAAACTGATATAAGAGATCACGGTAGCGGCAATTCAGGGTTTGCCAATGCACTTCGTGTATTCGGATTCCCCCTCGGTATTTCGGTATTAATTCTGGATGTGGCCAAAGGTTTTCTGGCCGTTGAAATGATTCATCTCTTTCCTAAAGCATATTTCACACCGGATGGATTGTTGTTCAGCCAGATACTGATGGGCATCTCGGTGATGATCGGGCATCTTTTCCCGGTTTTCAGCCAGTTTCGCGGAGGTAAAGGCGTCGCTACCGGTCTCGGAGTGGTACTGGCCATCTACCCTTTAGGTGCCGTTCTTTCATTGAGCCTTTTTATCGTAGTGTTACTGACTACCCGTTATTTTAGTTTGGGATCCATGCTGGCCGGCATCTCTTTTCCGGTTTTTGTATGGCTGACTTATCCCGAATGGTCATTACCCCTTTTTATTTTTTCAGTGGTGGTAGCGGTTCTGGTATTGC